>CAMIWP010000237.1 GCA_946402475.1 uncultured Selenomonadaceae bacterium | reverse complement strand
GGTCTTTCGATCCTGGCGCGCGTAAGCGTAATAAGGCACGACCGCCGTAACGCTATGAGCCGATGCCCGCTTGCAGGCATCCACCATGATGAGCAGTTCCATCAAATTATCGTTGACTGGCTGCGATGTCGGCTGAATGATGAAGATGTCCTTTCCTCGGATGCTCTCCCCTATCATCACCTGGGTCTCGCCATTGTTGAAATGACCGACAAATGCCTCGCAAAGATCAGTGCCCACACAAGCGGCGATCTTCTTCGCAAGATCCGGGTTTGCGTTCCCCGTCAGTACACGCAGATTTCCAGTGTCAAATGCCATTTTGCTAAAATCCTCCCATACCATACACAGTGATTCTTCCGCAGGAGTTTCCTATACTTATTATTGCACAAAGGAAACCACGAATCAAGAATTAAATGGAACAGGAAAAAGTCCTGCCATTCTCCCGATGGGATTTCCCTTGTCGGTCTTGTGTCCAAAACCACTTTCCCCTATACTATACTAAGAAAAGGAGGCTCAATCACATGGAGAACAGAATCACCTTGGCCCACGGGGCGGGAGGACACAGGACGTCGGAGCTCATCGGAGAAATCTTTGCCCGGCATTTTGACAATCCGGAATTCACGGCAGACGATGCCGCTCTTCTTTCCCTCCGTCCGGGGAAGGTCGCCTTTACCACCGACGGTTTCATCGTCTCCCCTTGGAAATTTCCGGGGGGAGACATCGGAAAGCTCAGCATCTGTGGGACCGTCAACGATCTCGCCTGCATGGGGGCAAAACCCAGATATCTCTCCTGCGCCTTCGTCATTGAGGAGGGCTTTCCCATAAGCGATTTGAAGGAGATTGCCGTCTCCATGGCAAAGACTGCGGCAGAGGCCGGCGTGCGGATCGTGGCCGGAGATACGAAAGTGGCAGGCAAGGGACAGGTGGATCACATCTTCATCACCACCACAGGCATCGGTGAAGTCCTTGAGGGCGTGCATCCCCACGGAGCTGCGGCAAAACCGGGAGACGCCGTCATCGTCACCGGAGATGTCGGCAGACACGGCTGCTCCATTCTCTTAGCGCGGGACGATTTCGGCATCACGGCGGATGTGGACAGCGACTGCGCCCCTCTTTGGGGCGCGGTGGAGAGCGCTCTGTCAACCGTGAAGGATCTCCACGTGATACGGGATGCCACACGCGGCGGCGTGGGTACCGTCCTCCATGAAATTGCCGGACAGAGCAAGGTGGGGATAGAGCTGGCAGCGGAGAAGATCCCCGTCGCCCCTGCCGTCAGAGGAGTATGCGGCATGCTGGGCCTGGAACCCCTCTATCTTGCCTGCGAGGGACGACTGGTCATGTTCGCTCCCCAGGAAAAGGCCGAGTTGCTTTTGGATGTGCTGCGCAAGCGCGAAGAATCTTCCGATGCGGCCATCATCGGACGGGTCACGGAGGATCCTCCCGGAAAGGTAGTCCTCACCACGAGAATCGGCACCAAGACCCTGCTCCCGCCCCCCGGGGGGGAATTGCTGCCAAGAATTTGCTGAAGAGGCGATCGTCATGCTCCAAAAGATCAACGGAAAGCCCTCCCGCGCCGTGATGAAACTGCGGGATGCTTCCTATCCCGCTCCCTTTCCCCATGCCCTGGAATACTCGTCCCCCGCTCGAGGCACATGGAACATCGTCCACACGGGGATGCTGGTGCCCGAAAGCCATCAGATATACATCTGCGCGGCCGGCTGCTTGCGGGGAGTGGTCCTCACCGCTGCGGAAATGGGCGCCATGGACCGTTTCTCTACGTTGGAATTTCGGGAGAAGGATATGGTGAACACGGACAACGAGAATTTCATCATCGAGGGGATCACCTCCATCCTCCGCCGATTGCCAAAGCTGCCCAAGGCAGTTCTCGTCTTCACCGCCTGCATCCATCACTTTCTGGGATGCAACCTCTCCTACGTTTACGACGTACTTCGTCGACGCTTTCCCGCTGTCGGCTTCGCCGAGTGCGTCATGGATCCCATCCGGCAAACCCGCAGCCTCAAGCCGGAGGAACGGGAGCGCCTGGAAATCTGCCGCCTTTGGAAAAAAATCCCCACGGAGAAAAGAGCCGTCAACATCATTGGCAGCAATCTTCCCGTGGACAGGAGCAGTGAGCTCTCCGTTCTGCTGGAGGGCGCAGGGATCTGTCTGCGGGATATGGCCGCCTGTCGCAGTTACGATGAATTTCAATCCATGGCGGGTTCCCGGCTCAACATCTACTGGAACCCCTTCACGCATCCCTGTGCCAGAGACTGCAGGGAGCGCTTGGGTCAAGAATTTCTCTACCTCCCCCAGAGCTATGACCTGGAGGAGATTTCCGCCCAGCTTCGAAAGCTCTCCGCTGCCATGGACATCCCCCTGCTCGATTTCGGCCCACAGAAGCGAGCCGCCGAAGACGCTCTGAAAAAAACTCGGGAAGTGATCGGTGATACGCCTCTGGCCATCGACCTCTCCTTCACTTTCCGGCCCATCCATCTGGCCAGAGTCCTCTGACAGCACGGCTTCAGCGGCGTGCAGA
>CAMIWP010000236.1 GCA_946402475.1 uncultured Selenomonadaceae bacterium | reverse complement strand
TTCCCAAGCGGCCTGCGACATCATAAAGAAACTCCCACTGAAGCAGCGGCTCCCCGCCGGTGAAACTCACGGCCTGATGGGGAACCGCTTTCGTCATGTCCTCGATGATACGACACACCTGCTCCTCTGAAAGGGGATTCTTCCAATGGGTGAATCCCCGCGAACCCGAAACGGTTTCCACCCGGCAGAATCCATGGGTTCCCGGGCGGTTCTCCGTGTCGCAGTAACGGCAGCGGAGATTGCATCCCTCAAAGCGCACGAATACTTGACGGCATCCCACATACTTTCCCTCTCCCTGAACGGAGGAAAAGATCTCTACGATGTTCCTCTCCATGCTGTCACTTCCCATCCGGCTCATAGATCGCACAGGAATGAGGGGACTCCCAGACGCAGATGGATTCCAGCATCACACCCGGAGGAAAGATATCCCCTGCCGCCAGTTCCTCATAGAAATACTTCGCCAGATGTTCCGCCGTTGGATTGACGCCATCACAAAAAGGCGGCATCTCGTTCAGATACCGATGATCCAAGCGATCCAAAGCCGTCTTCAGTTCCCTCTTAATCACCTTGAAGTCCACCAACATGCCAAGATCATCCAGCGTTTTTCCCGCCACTTTGGCCTCGACACTCCAGCTGTGGCCGTGCAGCCGATCGCATTTTCCCGGATAACCGACAATGCGGTGGGCTGCCTCGAACTCTTCCCTCACCTGTATTCTAAACATTGTTCCCTTCCTTTCCGCTAAACCCTGCATGACCGACGAGATCCTTTTCCACGAAAGAAAGCTGCGGATCTTCTCCGCAGCTTTCTCGCTATTTGTCCGTATGCCCTCCGGGAAGCCCCCGCGTGTTCTTGACATTTCCCATGATGTCGTCGTAGCTCATGGAGCGGGTATGCTTCGTATGGCTCCACTCGTGCTCGTTTCGATGGATGAATCCCAGGAAAATGATGGGAATCCAAGTGTAAATGAACACGGGGTAGAGAAGCATGTACAACCACGCCTTCCACTTCGCCCTGATCTTGAAAAGAATAATCATGGGCAGGATGTACTGTCCCAACATGATGGCCGTCATGAGCTGGGAGGGCATGAAATTGTAGATATTCGTATAGAATGGAGGAAACGCCAGCTGGACATAACTGATGACGATGAAAAGCGTGGACATCATCAGGAAATGGGGCTGCAGGAGATAGATGCAACCGTCCCATATACGGATGTCCTTCTGCCTCCACCCCTCCACCAACATCTTCGGTATGTAGCGATGCGCCACGTCAAACTGGCCCTGCGCCCAACGCTTGCGCTGATTCCATGACTGCTTGAAGGTCAGGGGCTTCTCATCGTAAACGATGGCATCGTGAGCCCATGTGGTCTTGATGCCCTCCGCCAAGGATTCCATGGTGAACTCCATGTCCTCCGTCAGGCAAGTTGCCCGCCAGCCGTACTTCTTGAGCACATCCGAGGCAATGCACATGCCCGTGCCTCCCAGGACGGCAGAAAGGCCGATATTCGTCTTCGCAAGATGAGAGATGTGGTCAATGACCCAGAAGGCGATGGCAAAGGTACCCGCCACCCAGGTATCGTAGGGATTCTTCGCGTCGAGATACCCCTGGATGATCCGATCCCCTTTGCAGAGGCGGTTGTTCATCTCCATGAGGAACTGGGGGTGGACAAGATTATCCGCATCGAAGATCACGATGCCATCGTACTGCTTCTCCATCTGAAAGAGCTTGTCGAACATCCACTCCAAGGCGAATCCCTTGCTCTTCTTGGTGGGATGCGTCCGTTCGCACACAATGGCCCCTCCCTCACGGGCGATCTCCGCCGTGTTGTCGGAACAGTTGTCCGCGATGACGTAGATGTCATAGAGTTCCTTAGGATAGTTGAGGTTCCGGAGATTGTCTACCAGCTGCCCGATCACGGCGCTCTCATTGTGCGCCGCAACGATGACAGCGAAGGTGCTCTTGGGCACGAGGATCTTATTTTCCTTTCTCCGCCACATGCCGCAGAAGCCTATGACGAAAAAATACAGGGTAAACAAAAAGATCACGATCTGCATCGGGATCATGATGATATCAAAAGGATGCAACATGAAACTCATTCTCCTCCAACCATTTCATCCCTCATGCTTTTTCTCTGGAAAACAATGCGAAAAGCGAATTCATGACGCCGAAGATCGCATAGGTGCCAAAAATCGCCACCAGCAGTGCCGGGAGAGGGGCTTCGCGGCCGAAGTACAATATGGCCGCAAACATGAGCAGGGCGACGGCCTTCGGCAGGAGAAAGAGCTTCTCCCCCTTTCCCTTGAAATCCGGATAATGCACATGGCTCACCATGAGATACGCCACAACAGCCATAGCCACCGGGTAAACATAGCCGAAAGAACGCGGCTCTATTCCCAAAGCCGTAAAGAGCATCGTCGTGGACGCGACGATGCACCCTCCTGCGGGAATCGCCAACCCCATGAAGTACCCATGCACCACATCCGTACTCACATTAAAGCGAGCCAATCGCCACATGCCGCAGAGCGCAAAGAAAATTGCCACCAGCCCGCCCATCTGACCGAAGGAAACCAAACAGAACTTATAGGCCAGAATCCCGGGAGCCACGCCGAAGGAGCCCAGATCGCAGAGAGAATCCATCTCTTTT
>CAMIWP010000235.1 GCA_946402475.1 uncultured Selenomonadaceae bacterium | reverse complement strand
TTGGTAAACGGCGTCAATGTGAAGGTAAATGGACTCCCCGATGTGTCGGAGCAGGAGATCGTCAATTATATCGGTTACGTGAAGGAGCAGACCCACGAGCCCATCAAGAGTCTCTCCATCTCCAAGGCCGATGAGGGAGGCATCGCGTTGGACTACGTCCTCCGTCCCCAGAAATTCGAGCGCATCCGCCGCATCACGGGGTATCTGGTGGGGACCATCGATCGCTGGAACAACGCCAAGCAGGCAGAGGAGCATGAGCGCGTGAAGCACGGGGTCCACTGATGAAGTTGCGCATCGCCGGTCTTGTGGAAGAATCCGTGGTGGACGGCGACGGTTGTCGCTTTTCCGTCTTCGTGCAGGGTTGCCTTCGACGATGTCCCGGCTGTCACAATCCGGAAACCCAGCCCTTTGACGGCGGAAGGGAGATCGATACCGGGGAGATCCTTCGTCGGATGGAGGGGAATCCGCTTCTGGCGGGGATCACCTTCAGCGGCGGAGAACCCTTCTGCCAGCCCCGTCCATTGTTGGAATTGGCAAGGGCGGTCCATGGTCGTGGATTGGATGTCTGGTCCTACACGGGAAATACTTTGGAGGAACTCCTCTCCCTGGAGGATGAGGACGTAGTTGCTTTGCTGGATGAGATCGACGTGCTGGTGGATGGGGAGTATGTTGAGTCACAGCGGGATCTCACCTTGAAGTTTCGCGGCTCCCGCAACCAACGCGTCATTGACATGAAGGCCACCCGTGAAAAGGGGGTTGCCGTGCTGAAATACGCATAAAAAAACTCGTCGAGGCACTCGACGAATTTTTTTATGCGTTCTAGTTCTAATACTTTTCCTCATCGAAGAGGCGATACTGGTTCTGGCCTCGCTGGATGGCCGCTTTCAGGGCCTCCTCCGCTTGCTTGAGCATGATGCTGAACTGTTGGCGGTTGGAACTGGATGCCGTCGCTCCCACGTTGCACCCGGGAGAATGCTCTCCGAGGACGGGAACCCGTCGGCAGAGATCAATGATGCGCTGGGCGCGTCTCTCAATGATGTCAATGGAAGTATTCCCACAGATAAAAATCATAAAAACATGGTTCCTCACCCGTCCCAGAATGTCGTTCCCGCGAAAATCCGACCGTATGGCTTCCGCTACGCCCCGCAAATAGAAGTTCATCATCTTGGGCTCTACGCCGGATTTCCCTGCGAGATCGCCGATGGAAAGAAGGAACATCACAGCCTTCTCTCCCGAAGCCAGGGCCTTGATCCGGGAATCCACCCGTTGGGACAGTGATTCTCCCTCATAGATCTGCGCGGCATGGGAGTCATCTCCCTCGGTTGCAACATCGGGCAGAAGGGTATTGTTGCCGACGACGGCGTACACCTTTCCACGCTCATCTGTCAGGGAGCGGTAGTCCATCTGGTTCCAATGGACGCTCTCCGTGAAGATACGGCCCCGATAGCGAAGGCTCCCGGTGGTCTTCTTGCCCCGGGCCTCCAGCAGCGCCTGGGCAACCTTTTGCCCCTCGGGATCCTCTCCGTCCCTGGCCCCGTGGAGCACATCCACGATATGGGAAACCTTTCGCTCCACCCGGGTGCCGTCGGCCAGAACCTGAATATAGTAGAGGCTGTCCTCTTCCACGTCCATGACGAACAACGTGTTCCCCGTCTTTTCCAGCAACAGGAACATGGCCTGCTGTTGCTCATCGTGCACCCTGATCCCGGCAGCCCTGTCCAGGCAGGCATCCACCGCGATACCGCTCCCGCTGAACAAGACCTTGGAAAAGCTCTTGGAAGAAAATTCCAGCATCTTCCCTGCCATACACATTTCCTCCCTACGGAACGGCCCCGGCCGCCCTCATTTTACCACGAGCACGGGACACTTTGCCTGCTCGACGATGTACTGGCTCACGCTGCCCAGGAGAACGCCCTTCACGATGCCGAGTCCCCGGCTTCCCATGACGATGAGGTCGATGTCGTTGCTGGCGGCGAACTCCAGAATCACTACCGCCGGAGAGCCTGTCTCGGAGAAGGCCTCCTTTTCTATGCCGGAGGGAACCAGGGCCATGGCCCTGTCGAGGATCACATTCCCCGCCTTGGTCACTGCTTCTAGGATCGCATCGGAGAGACAGGCGTTGATGGCCAGTTGATTGATGTTTGCCACATAGAGGAAATTGAGTTTTGCATCGCACACCTCCGCCATGGTGATGGCCTGGGCCACTGCCCGATCCGAACCCTCTGATCCATCCACCGGTACCAGTATTTCCTTGACCATAGATATTACCCCCCTGCTACTTCACAATGATAACCGCTCCCTGAGCCGATTCCATGACCTCCTGGCTCACGCTGCCCAGGAGAAAGCCCCGGACAAAGCCCAAACCCTTGGCTCCCACCACGATGGTCTCGTCCCCGTGCTCATGGGAGAATTCCAAAATCTTCTTCGCGGGATTGCCGTTGCGTTGATGCAGTTCCACACGCACACCCTCTGGCACGCGGCTGCGCGCCTTTTCCAAGATCTCCCGGATCCGATGGCCCGCAGGAGCCGCAACGAAGTCCGGCAACCAGGTATCGTCATCCTCCGCTGCGTCCGTCGCGCTGTCAAAATAGGAAACACAGAGGATGTCGAGGACGGTGCCGCATGCCGCTGCGATGGTCACGGCCATATCCACGGC
>CAMIWP010000234.1 GCA_946402475.1 uncultured Selenomonadaceae bacterium | reverse complement strand
CTTCTCTCCGAAAGGACGTGACCTGTGTGTTCTCCATACGCTCACCTCATTCGCTCTACCTGTAATCGTTCCGGAACCTTTCCCGAAAGATTGCCTCCGGCTCGGGACGCCCGAAGTAGAATCCCTGGATCACATCCGCGCCGCAATCCCTGGAAAGGTACTCGTAGACCTGGGCCTCCTCCACTCCCTCCACGCAGACCGCCATGCCGATGCTCTGGCAGAGCTGGATGGCGTGCTTGACCAAGCGCCTGTCAAAATCGCTTTCCAATATATTATCCACAAAGACCTTGTCGATCTTTATCATGTCGCAGTCGAAAAACTTCAGAAGGGCCAGGGAGGAATACCCCACCCCGAAATCATCCATGGCGATCTTGACCTTCATCCGGCGGAAACACTCAAACTGCTCATTGACGAACTGCCAGTTGGAAATGCGCTGGGTCTCCGTCAGCTCCAGGGTCAGATACCTGGGATTCAGGTCGTGGCGCTCCAGGGAATCCCTCACGTACTCCTTGAGATCGGGATTTTCCAGCTGGCAGAGAGACACATTGACGCTCATGTGAAAGCCCGGCTTGTACTTCTGCCACTCCTTGCAGACCCGCACGGCCTCCTCCACGATCCAGCGCCCCACGGGAATGATGAGCCTCGTCCGCTCCAGAATGGGAATGAACACGGCGGGGGCAATGACCTGCCCGTCCTCCTCCTGCCAGCGAAGCAGGGCTTCCGCCCCCACGAGTTCCTGCGTGATGGCGTCCACCTGGGGCTGGTAGAAGAGCTTGAACCCCCGGCATCCGTTTTCTATGCTCTCCTCAAAAGCGTGTTGCAGGTTGATGAACCTCAGCCAGGACTTGTACTCCTCCTGGGAAAAGACCAGCAGCTGCTCCCTGCCCCGCTGCTGGGCCATCTCCAATGCAGCCTTGGCATGCTTCTGGAGCGCCAGGGGATCCGTGCCGCTGTCGGGATAAAAGACCGCCCCGGCGGAAGCGGAGAAAAACACGTTCTCGTTGGCTTTCTTCGCCTCCCGCAGACAGAGCTGGATGCTGGAGAATATGATCTCCACTTCCTCCTGGGAGGTATGGGGCCAGATGAGTCCGAACTCGTTCCCGTCCAGCTTGTAGAGTTTCAGGTGGGTGGGAAGCACGTTGGTGATGCTCTGCCCGATCTCCCGCAGGGCGATGTCATCGAAATGCTTTTCGTAGGCCTCGTTGAGAAGGTGAAAATTGTCCAGGCCCACGATCATGATGGCCCCCATTCCCCCCTTGGCCACGGCGGAGGCCACACCCTCCCTCACCGCCTGGTCAAAGGCGAACCGGTTCAGAAGCCCCGTCACGGGATCCGCGTGGAGGATGCGGTCCATCTTCATGATGCTGCCCGCAAAGAGCAGCGGCTCCCCGTCCTCGCCCCTTCCCACGGCTCCGTGGCAGTGAATCCAGGTGTACTCTCCTTTGCGGTTCCTCACCCGGTACTCGATGTTGTGCTCCCCGGGATCCCCCGGGGCAAAAAGATGGCTGAAGCTGTTCTCGTATCTCGCCAAGTCATCCGGGTATATCAAAGGGATCCAGTAGCGATCAAAGTCCACCAGAACAGTGCCGGGCAGCCCGTACTCCTCCACCAGCCTCGCCGACACCAGGACGGTTCCCGTCTTGAGATCCGTCACGAAAGGATACCCCTCGGCGGTCTTCTGATGAAGATCAAAATAGAATTTTATGTGCTGCAACTGTTCACTGGACGCCAAACGATCCTCTGCCAAGACAGCCACTCCCTTCACGAATCTTCATGACCCTTAGGCAATCAGCCCCAAATCCCGCATGAGCTCCTCTACCTTCCCGATCTCGATGGGCTTCGAGGCGTAGGCGTCGCAGCCCAGGTCAAATGCCTGGTCCACATAATCCATATCGGCAAGGGCCGTCATCATGATGATGGGCAGATGCCGTTCCACCGGGACGCCGTGCTGCTCCTCCATGGTTCGAATGACCTTCAGGACCTGGATTCCGCTGACCTTCGGCATCATGATGTCCAGACAGAGGAGATCGTAGCGCTCCTTCTTCCTGGCAGCATCCATGAGATAGTCCAGTGCCTCCATGCCGTCGTTGGCCACATCCACCTCGCCGTATTCCGAGAGAAATTTCGACAGAAATGTACGGCTCGTCCGATCATCCTCGGCGATCAGAATCCTCATCCATCCTTCCTCCCTTCAATCGATTCTCGCAATATGCCAACAGAGACGCAATGTCAGCCCCGGGCACGGCAGGATCGTTCCCCGCAGGCTCGAACTCCCAGGATACCGCCGGTGCCTGGTAACCTCCGCGAGGCCGCAGGAAGATCCGCTTCTCCTTCGACGGCTCCTCCGCCTCTCCCGCCTGTACCAGCGGAATCCAGAAACAAAAGCTGCTGCCCCGCCCCGGAACGGAGAAGACCCGGATTTCCCCTCCCATGGACTCCACCAACTGCTTCACGATCATGAGTCCAAGGCCCGTGCCGCCGAACTGCCGCGTCGTGGAACCGTCCACCTGGCTGAATGCCTTGAACAGTTTCTTGCGCCCTCTCCAATCCATGCCGATGCCCGTGTCGTGGACGCCGAACTCAAGACTGGGACGATCCTTCCGCATCCCGATGGAGACGGTCAAGGAAATGGTTCCCTCCGCCGTGAATTTCAGCGC
>CAMIWP010000233.1 GCA_946402475.1 uncultured Selenomonadaceae bacterium | reverse complement strand
AAAATCCAGGGTCCCCACAGCCCTCCCCCTTGCCTTCGGCATGGCGTCCAGAAATCCATCGGGGTCTATGTTGAGATTCCTCACCTGAACCATCTGTACGGGAAGTTCCCGGAGAAATTCCTCCCATGCACCCGCTTCCTCTTCCCTGTCGTTAAACCCGGGAAGCGTGAGCATATTCAGAGACACATAGACTCCCTTCTCCAATGCGTACCCAATGGATTCCTTCACGGCGGACAGAGGATACCCTGCCCGATAGTATGCGTTGTAGGATTCCTCCCGGGCGCTGATGATGGAAACCCGCAGAGAGTCCAGCCCCGCGTTCACGATTTCCCTGACGCCTTCCGTATAGCCCCCGTTGGAGTTCATGTTGATCTGTCCCTTCCCCGTCCGACGGCGGATCATGCGGATGGCGGGAGCAATGCGGTCTGCCGCCAGGGAAGGCTCACCTTCGCATCCCTGCCCAAAGCTGATGATCCCGTCGGGAGCCACGGAAAGATGATAGACGCCCACCTGGGCGATCTCCTCCGGCGTGGGCTTAAAAGCGATCCTGCTTTGGGGAGAGGGACAGCACTCCGAGGGCTGCAGGGAGATGCACCCCAGGCAATTGGCGTTACAGACCGGAGATGTGGGGAGTCCCGCCTCCCATCGTCGGTAGAAGAGGTTCTGGGCCGTACAGCAATGCCATTCCAGGGAGCATCGTCCCAACTGACTCGCGATGGGATTTCCCTTCAGTTCCTTCTCCGTTCGCCGCACCAGCTTCTTCAGTTCCCTCGTGTTGTAATGAATGGGATCCCACTTGTCGTTCTCATCGGTGTAAAGGGCAGCGGCATAGAGTTCATCCCTGTAAAGGGCCACCGCCGTGTATCCGTACAGGGGAAGGGGAGCGACCCCGTCTGCGGCTTCATAGGCGGGAAGGTAGAGTCTCGTATAACCGGTGGGAAGCAGCGCCGCCACCGCCCTTCCCGTAATGGGCATGACCTCCCCCTCCTTGGAAACACCCATGGCAAGCCGCTCCGGCAAGAACATGAGATCCGCGCTCTCCGGCAAGGGAACGAGATCCTCCTCCCTCAGGGGAATCGATTCCCTGCCCCTGCGGCCCATGGCGGCAAAGCCGGGGGCATCGAAGATCTCTCCGTTTTCGTCGGCATACAATGCCGTAATCTCACGCATGGCTCTCTTCCTTTTTCTTCTTACGGGGATTGAACCGATTCATGGCCATGTCCACATCTTCCGTCACCATGCACTCCACGGCGGGAAGCAAGTACCCCACGGCATCCCGGATCTTCGGGACGTCTTCGGCGGGAAAGGGCGCCAGCACATGGCGTATCACCGTCCACCCCGGAAGGGGACGGCCGATGCCGATGCGGACCCGGGCGAAATGCTCATCTCCCAGGTGTTCGAGAAGGGACTTGATGCCGTTGTGACCTCCCGCACTCCCCTTCTTGCGGATGCGAACGGTTCCCACGGGAATGTCCATGTCGTCATGGGCCACGATGAGATCCCCCGGTTCCAATTTATACCAGCTCATAAGCGGCCCCACCGCGCGACCGCTCTCATTCATGTAGGTGAGGGGCTTTGCCAGGAGCACCTTCTCCGTCCCCACGCGGGTTTCCAGCACCAAGGCGTCGTATCTCTCCCTCCAAGTGTCCTCCCCCCATCGCTCCGCCAGAGCGTCCACCAGCATAAAGCCGGCATTATGCCGTGACTTCGCGTATTCCGCTCCCGGATTCCCCAGGCCCACAATGATCTTCACCGACTCACCCCCCTCAATGATCTGCCGTGGGATCCCCTACCAGGAACAGGTAGGCAATGACTACGAAGCCCAAGGCAATGCGATACCAGCCGAAGGCCTTGAAGTCGTTGTTCTTGATGTAGCGGAGCAGGAACTTGATGGACAGGATGGAGACGATAAAAGCCGTCACCATGCCCACCACCAAAATGAGCACTTCCTCCCCCGTGTAGTGAAAGCCAAATTTCACCATCTTCAAAGCGCTGGCTCCGAACATCACCGGAATCGCCAGAAAGAACGTAAATTCCGCAGCCACATAACGGGATGCCCCGAAGAGGATACCCCCGAGGATGGTGGCGCCGGAGCGTGAAGTCCCCGGCACCAGGGAGAGGACTTGGAAGATTCCGATGATGAGAGCCGTCCGATAGTCCAGATGATCCAGATCTCGGATCCTCGGACGGCGCCTCCTGTTGTAGTTCTCCACCAAAAGGAACAGGATGCCGTAAAAAATCAGCGTCCCCGCCACCACGGGAGCCGTCATGAAGTGTTCCTCCATGTATTCGTTGAACATGAGTCCGATGACCGCCGCCGGCGCACAGGCAATGCAGACCTTGCACCAAAGGCTGACAGTGAGCTGCTTTTCCCGCCGGGTCTTCCACGAGGAAAAGGGATTCAGTTTCTCGAAATTCAGGACCACCACGGCGAGAATGGCTCCCAGTTGGATCACCACCAGGAACATGTCCATGAATGCCTTGCTCACATCCAGCCGAATGAACTCGTCCACGAGTATCATATGCCCCGTGCTGCTCACGGGAAGCCATTCCGTAAGCCCTTCCACAATCCCCAGCAGGATGGTCTTCAACAACTCGACAACGCTCAGATCCACACAAAATCCCCCTCATCCGTGTACATGCCGCATCTGGGAAATTTCCCGCCCAAAATGCAGTCCTTGAAATTTTATCATGTTTGAGGAA
>CAMIWP010000232.1 GCA_946402475.1 uncultured Selenomonadaceae bacterium | reverse complement strand
GTCCAGTGGAGCTGCATGACCCCGCAGACATAGTAGGCAAAAAAGGCATTGAGCCCCATGCCCGGAGCCAAAGCCACGGGATAATTGGCAATCACGCCCATGGCCATGGTGGAAAGCGCCGCGATCCAAATCGTCGAGGCAACCGCCGCCTCCTTCGGAATCCCTGCGATCTCCAGAATATTGGGATTCACAAACATGATGTACGCCAGAGAGATAAAAGTCGTAAATCCGGCAACAACTTCCGTTCGGATTGTCGTATTCTTCTCCCGGAGCTTAAAATAACTCTCCAGGAATCCCTGAGCTCCTTCTGCTTTCATGAGGAAAACTTACACTCCTTCCCGAGCATTCAAAAGACGATCTTCCCGAAGTCCGCCACCCTGGCGATGATGCCGTCAATGGACTTCAGCAGCGCCAGGCGGTTATTCTTGATCTTTTCGTCCTTATCCATGACCATGACACCGTCAAAGAAAGCATCAATGGGCCGGGCGAGTTCGACCAGAGCGTCGATGGCTCCCGCATAATCCTTGCCCTCCACGAGACTCTCCACCGAGCTTTCCGTGGAAATATATGCCTGATACAGGGATTTTTCCGCGGGCTCGCGGAAAAGCTCCGCCTCCATGGCGGTCCTCCCCGCATTCTTTGCCAAATTCCCCGCCCGGACAAATGCCTGCACCTGCTTCTCCGCCTCCTCCGACGAGAGGAATCCCGTCACGGCGTCGGCGCGAAGGGTCACGGCATAGAGATCGTCCACATCGGCGAGGACCGCGTCCACCACATCGTAGCGGATGTTGCGGTCTGCCAGGACAGTCTTGAGGCGAAGACGCATGAAATCCGCCACATCCTTCTGCATCTTCTCCCTTGCCGAATCATCCGCGATGCCGTAGAGATCCATGGCAAGACTCACCACGGAGGAAAGGCTCAGGCTGCACTCCGCCTCCACCAGCATGTTCACAAGGCCGAGTGCCTGACGGCGCAGGGCAAAAGGATCTTGGGAACCCGTAGGGATCTTTCCCCGGCTGAATGTGCCCACAATGGTATCCACCTTGTCCGCCATGCTCACGATGCGTCCTGCGGGAGTCTCGGGCTGGGAATCCCCCGCAAAGCGGGGCATATAATGCTCGTCGATGGCAATGGCCACCTTCTCGCACTCCCCGTCGAGTTTTGCGTATTCCCTTCCCATGATGCCCTGAAGCTCCGTGAACTCCGTCACCATGCCCGTCACCAGATCCGCTTTGCAGAGCATCGCCGCCCGCAGGGCATGCTTTCTCGTCTTCTCGTCGGCGGAGACGGCATCGGCGATAAAATCCGCCAGCTTCATCAAGCGCTCGGACTTCTCATAGACCGTACCGAGGCCCTCCTGGAACACTACGGTCTTGAGCTTCTCCCTGTGGGCTTCAAGACTCTGCTTCCTATCCTCGTCAAAGAAGAACTGGGCGTCCTCCAAGCGGGCCTTCAATACCCGCTCGTTCCCATGCTGCACGGTCTCAAGATATTCCTTCCCGCCATTTCGCACCGTGATGAAGAGAGGCAGGAGCTTCCCCTCTGCCGTCTTCACGGGGAAGTAGCGCTGATGATCCCGCATGGGGGTGATGACCGCTTCGGCGGGCAGCTTCAGGTATTTCTCCTCGAACTTTCCGCAAAGAGCCGTGGGATACTCCACCAGGTAGAGGACCTCCTCCAGAAGGTCTTCCGTAATGTCCGCCACGCCTCCCTGTTCCCTTGCCACGGCCTCGATCTGACGGCGGATCATGTCCTTGCGCTTCTCCTGATCCACCACGACGAACTGTTCCTCGCAGGAGCGCTCATAGCTGTCCGCATCCGGGATCTCGAAATCCCCCCGGGAGAGGAAGCGATGGCCCCGTGAAGTTCTCCCCGAGTCCACCCCCGCCACGCGAAAGGGGATGACCTCACTGCCGTACAGGGCAACGATCCACCGCAGGGGACGGATGAACTTGAAATCCAGGTCCGCCCAGCGCATATTGTTGGGAAAATTCAGCCCGCAGATGAGATCCGGCAGGAGCTTCTCCAAAAGAGAAGCCGTTCCCTGTCCCTCCTCGTGGACCATGGCGTAGACATAGCCATCCTTCACCACGAGATCCTTGGGATCCACCTTCTGCCCGCGGGCAAAGCCCTGTGCCGCCTTGGTGGGATTTCCGTCCCCGTCGAAGGCGATCTTCACGGAAGGGCCCCGGTTCTCCTGCTCCACATCCTCCTGCTTCTCGGCCAGATCCTTCACCAGGAGGGCCATGCGGCGGGGCGTTCCCACCGTGCGGATCTCCCCGAACTCCAGGCGAAGTTCCTTGAGGGCCTTCCCCGCGTGTTCCCCGAGCTCCTTGAGAATGCCGGGCATCGCATGGGCGGGAACCTCCTCCGTGCCGATCTCCAACAATAAGTTCTTGCTCATGCCTGTTTCCCCCTTTTCAGCATCGGATACCCCAGCGCCTCCCGCTGCTTCAGATAGCATTCCGCGCAAAGCCTGGCCAGCTTCCTCACCCGCCCGATGAACGCCGTTCGCTCGGAAACGCTGATGGCGCCCCGGGCATCCAGAAGGTTAAAGGTGTGGGAGCATTTCAGGACGTAATCGTAGGCCGGATGCACGCACTCCTTCTCGATGATGCGCACGGCCTCCTTCTCGTACTTTTCAAAGAGATCGAAGAGGAGCGTCTCATCGGAGAGATCAAAGGCATACGTGGACTGCTCGAACTCGTTCTGATGGAACACGTCGCCATAGGTCA
>CAMIWP010000231.1 GCA_946402475.1 uncultured Selenomonadaceae bacterium | reverse complement strand
CAAGCGTGACAACGGATTTTTCGGCTAGGGAATGATCCGGCCAGGTGCAGAAGCAACATTCGCAGTCCATCAGCTTGTGATAGGTTAATGGCTCCCCAGCGCTTATGTGAAAATTGGTAAAAGCGAGGTCCAGTTTGTTCTCCTCCACCATGTGCAGTGCGGTTACGCCTCCCATCTCCACCACCTCCAGCTCAATCTCCGGATGTCGGGGACAGAAGTCCCCCAGAAGAACCGGAAGAAAGGTGAAGCCCAACTGCACCGGAATGGCCAAGCGGATCGGACTGTGATTCCCTGCCATGGAATGGATATCCTGCTCCAGCTGATCCACCCTTTTTAATATGCTGTTGATCCTGCCCAGAAGCAGATTTGCCTCCGGGGTGAGGATGATCTTGTTCTTCTCCCGATAAAAGAGATTCAGCCCGGTTTCCCTTTCCATGGCTTGCATGGCAACACTGACGGTGGGCTGAGCCACATGGAGTTTTTCTGCCGCCTGGGAAATGTTCTTCCAACGGCAAACCTCGCAAAAGTAACGCATTTGATTCAGTGTCATGATATCAGACCAACTACCAATTTGTCCTATACTCGTACTCGTCGAACAAATCTATCTCCGCTCCAGAGCCCGATGGGCGATGTCCTTTCGATAAAAGGCATCCGAAAAGGTAATGTTCCCCACCCCCGCATAGGCGTGCTTCACAGCTTCCAGAATGGTGTCTGCCTTGGCGACAACACCCAACACCCGTCCTCCGTCGGTGACGATGTTCCCGTTCTTTCTCGCCGTACCCGCATGGAACACAAGATTTCCCGCTGCCTTTGCCGCATCCAGACCCGTAATCTCTTTCCCCTTGACGTAGCTTCCGGGATAGCCGCCGGAGGCCATGACGACGCAGACCGTCGATTCCTTGCTCCACCGGATCTCCATCTGATCCAACGTTCCTTTTATGCAGGCGTGCATGATCTCCAATAAGTCGCTTTCCAAAAGGGGAAGCACTACCTGAGTTTCCGGATCGCCGAAACGAGCGTTGAATTCCACCACCTTGGGGCCCTCTCTCGTGATCATGAGTCCGGCATAGAGACATCCCCGATAAGGACGACCCTCCGCCTTCATGGCCGCAATAACGGGTTTCAAGATCCTCTCCTCTGCCGTTTGCACCATCTCCGGCGTCATGACCGGAGCGGGGGCATAGGTCCCCATTCCCCCGGTATTCGGGCCCTCGTCCCCGTCATAAGCGCGCTTGTGGTCCTGGGAAGGGATCATGGGAACGATGGTCTCTCCATCCGTAAAGGCCAGAAGGGACGCTTCCTCTCCCTCCATGAATTCTTCGATGACCACGCGGTTGCCCGCCTGCCCAAAGGACTTGTCTTCCATGATGTCGTCGATGGCGCGAAGTGCAGTTTCAAGATCCATGGCCACGACCACGCCCTTCCCCGCCGCCAAGCCATCCGCCTTGACGACGATGGGAGCGCCCTTCTTTTTCACGTACTCCCGCGCAGCTCCGGCATCTCGAAAGACCTCGTACTCCGCCGTCGGAATGCCGTACTGCTTCATGAGTCCCTTGGAGAACGCCTTGGAGCCTTCCAGTTCAGCCGCCAGCTTCGAAGGGCCAAAGGCATCGATGCCCGCTTCCTCCAATGCATCCACGATGCCGTTTGTCAGGGGAACTTCCGGCCCAACCACCACCAAGTCGATCTTCTTCTCCTTCGCCAGTTTCACCAGAGCGCCATTGTCCTCAACGGAAATGCCGCCGATGCATTCCGCCATATCCTCCATTCCCGGGTTGCCGGGAACGGCGTAAAGCTTTTCGCACTTCGAGCTCTGGGCGAGCTTCCACGCCAGGGCATGCTCCCGCCCGCCGCTGCCTATGACCAAGATGTTCATTATTTCTCCACCTGTTCCTTGAGGTAGTTCTGAATCGCCGCATCGTAATCCGCCGTGTGCGCAAAGGCTTCCCTTGCCAGTTCCATGCGGAGCATTCCGTTGACACAACCGTCCTTCGTTACCATAGCGGCAACCTCTTCATAGTGGGAGGGATCCGTCACCACCGTGACGAACTTGAAGTTCTTTGCTGCGGCGCGGATCATGGCCGGACCGCCGATATCGATGTTCTCAATGGCCTCTGCCAACGTGACGTTGGGTTTTGCAACGGTTTCCTTAAAGGGATAGAGATTCACCGCCACCAGGTCGATGGGGGTGATCTTATGCTCCTTCATCTCCTTCTGATGCCTCGGATCATCCCTCACAGCCAGGATGCCGCCGTGAATATAGGGGTTCAGCGTCTTGACCCGCCCGTCCATGATCTCCGGGAAGCCCGTCACATCACTGACATAGGTCACGGGAACCCCCGCTTCCTTCAGGACCTTCATGGTACCTCCCGTGGATACGATCTCCACTCCCGCATCGTGAAGCTTTCGGGCAAAATCCACGACCCCCGTCTTGTCGGAAACACTGATCAGCGCACGCTTGATTTTCATGATCCATCCACCCCTTATCTATTCACTTATCCATAATCCTCACACGACGTCCTTCCACCCTGAGCCGGCCCTCCGCATAGAGCTGGATGGCCTTCGGATAGATGATGTGTTCCTGCTCCAGGACCCTTGCTCCGAGCGTTTCTTCCGTATCATCCTCCAGAACGGGCACCGCAGCCTGAAGAATGATGGGACCGGAATCCATCCCCTCGTCCACGAAGTGGACCGTGCAGCCGGAAACCTTCACTCCGTGGGCCAGTACATCCCGATGGGCATGGGCTC
>CAMIWP010000230.1 GCA_946402475.1 uncultured Selenomonadaceae bacterium | reverse complement strand
TCGGCAAATGATGAAGTCTTCCATCGAGATACAGCATCTTTCCGTGGACTACGACGAGGGGCGATTTTCCGCCATTGAGGACATCAGCCTGACGGTGTCGGAAGGATCGGTCTGTGCCCTCATTGGCCCCTCGGGTTGCGGGAAGTCCACGTTGCTCCGGGTGGTGGCGGGGCTTCAACGCCCCACCGCCGGCAGGGTGCTCATCGGCGGATGCGCCGTGGATCCCAAGAAACATAAGATCGGCTTTGTCCCTCAGAACTACGGGCTTCTTCCATGGCGTACCGTGAGGGAAAACATTCTTCTGGGCTGTCGTATCCGAGGAGAGGTGGAGGCAGACACCATGGAACGGATGGATGCTCTCACGGAGCAATTGGGCATTCGCGGATTGGAGAATCGTTATCCCAGGGAATTGAGCGGCGGACAGCAGCAGAGGGTAGGACTGGCCAGGTCGTTTCTCCTGCGGGCAGATGTCCTTCTCATGGACGAGCCTTTTTCGGCGCTGGATGCCATTACCAGAGAGGATATGCAGGAGGTTTTCATGGAGCTTTGGCAGAAGCATGCGGTGACCACCCTGCTGGTGACTCACTATGTGGAGGAAGCCCTCTATCTCGGACAGAAGATCGTCCTCATGTCGGCCAGTTCGGGACGGGTTGCCCGGATATTGGACAATCCCCTTTTCGGCAACAGCGAGAAACGGCAGCTACCGGAATTTTTCGCCATGGGGCAGACGGTTCGAAATCTCATCAAGGAAATGGGGAAGAAGCCGTGAAGGGATGGAAGGAGTCTGTTTTTTTCTCTTACCTGGCAGGGGCCGTAGCAATTCTTCTTGTTTGGTGGCTGATTTCCCTCCTCGTAGCCCTGCCCATGATTCCCTCCCCTTGGGACGTGGCAGCAAAGCTTGCGGATATTTTTGCAAAGTCCATCGCCATTCATGCGGGAGCCAGTCTCTGGCGCATTGCCGTAGGACTTCTGTTGGCGGTGCTGGCGGGGTTTCCCTTGGGTATGGTCATGGGGTACTTCCCAAAGGCTGACCGCTACATGGCCCCTTTGGTCTATCTCACCTATCCCGTGCCCAAGATCGCGCTCCTTCCCGTTTTTATGCTTCTGGCCGGGGTGGGGGAGCTTTCCAAGATCATCATGATCTTTCTCATCATCGTGTTCCAGGTGGTCATCGCCGTCCGGGACGGCATACGAGAGATACCGGCGGAGACTTACTTCCCCTTGTATTCTCTTGGGGCATCTTTTTTCCAAGTGTTCCGGGAGGTACTGTGGCCGGCATCTCTTCCAAAGTTCATCACGGCGGTGCGGGTGGCCATGGCGACAGCCGTTTCGGTGCTTTTTTTCACGGAGACCTTCGGGACACAGTACGGAATGGGGTACTTCATCATGGATGCCTGGCTCAGGGTGAATTATCTTGAGATGTATGCGGGCATCGTGAGCCTGAGTTTCATCGGGTTGCTTCTCTTCGGCCTCATCGATCTGGCAGAGTACTGTTCCTGCCGTTGGCAACAAAGATGAGGAAGACTTGTGAAGAATTTACGGCAATATGGTGGATTTTCTCGAACGCCACGATAGGAAAAGGATGGTAGTTATGTCAGAATTGTTGTATGTGATCCCGGCAAATTCCTCTAGGGAAGAAATACTCCACTCTCTTCGGGAGCATCCGGAAATCAAATTTGTCTCCCTAGTGGGCATCGACATGGCCGGAAACGATACCGACGAGAAGATACCCATGCGAATCTTTCTCGAGGACATGGATGCTTTCTATGATGGCTCGGCGGTTCAGACCGATGGCTCCTCTGTTGTGCTCACCGGCATTGCAACTCTGAACAATGCCAAGGTGGACATGCCTGTGGACCCTATGGTCAATTGGTTCGTGGATTACAACATGGAGCATTATGATGAGGAAACGGGGAAGCCGGTGGGAACCCTTCGCATACCCGCTTTCCTCATTCACAACGGCAAGCGGGTGGATGCCCGCTCTGTCCTGGTGGACACCCTTGCCTATGTGAAGGAGGAACTGTTGAAGATCTTCCATGCCCATCCGAGGATTTCCGGTCTTGGATCCGTTGACGGTTCCGAGATAGAGGACATACAGTTTACTTCAGCCACGGAGTTGGAGTTTTGGGTGAAGACGCCTCTGGAGGAAGCCAACATCGAGGAGATGTCGGCTTCCCAGGTCATGCAGGAACAGTATTGGGAACGCACCCATGGCGCTGTCCGTACGGCTTTGGAATCCTGCATTATGGAATTGGACAGGTATGGATTCCGGGTAGAGATGGGCCATAAAGAAGTGGGGGGCCTCAAGGCGCAGATGGATGAGAGCGGCCGCATGACCCACGTATGCGAGCAGATCGAGATCGACTGGCGCTTTGCGGATGCCGTCCAGGCAGCGGACAATGAAATGTTCGTGCGAACGGTGGTTCGAGAGGTGTTCCGCAACATCGGCCTAGAGGTGAATTTCAAGGCAAAGCCCATGATCGGCTTGGCGGGAAACGGAGAGCACACACATATCGGCATGGCTGCCGTGACCAAGGACGGCAAGCTTCACAACCTCTTCTCTCCCGACGAGCCCACGAAGGATTTCATGAGCGCCGTAGGATACGGCGCCATCATGGGCCTCCTGAAGAATTATGAGGTCATCAATCCCTTTGTTTCCGCCACGAACGATTCTCTGAATCGCCTGAAGCCGGGATTCGAAGCACCCGTCTGCATCGTGACATCCCTGGGGCATTCCCCCGAGGTTCCCTC
>CAMIWP010000229.1 GCA_946402475.1 uncultured Selenomonadaceae bacterium | reverse complement strand
TTCGTCGGGCAAGGCAAGGTGATGAACGTAGTATATCTCGTATTCATCCGGCAGCGCTTCCAGCAATATGATCTTTGCCTCCGAGGCGACGTGCTGATGGTAGACCTGGGTCACGATCAGGGAAAAATCCCGGCAATGAAGGAGACGCTCGGGCTCCTCCGCATCCACCACGGCAAGGCCGTCCACAGGATCGATTCCCAAGCGGGCATACAAGACATCCAAAAAACTCATGGCCGGAAAAATCTCCAGAAGAACCCCGAAAGACGCCGCCATTTCCCGCAGAAGCACCACGGTGCGTTCCGCCACTAAGGGGCTCCCCGGCACCGCATAGACGATTTCCTCTCCGGCTCCCGCCCTTTGCATGAGATCTTCCGCTATGCGCCGATAAAGGGAAGCGAAATCCTCCGCATCCTCGTAAAAGCCATCGTAGGATTCCCCTCGGATGCCCCTTGCCCGGATCTCCTCCACCGTGGGATGAACCTCCGTGCGCAGGAGCAGATGCCCGCCGCTTTCCATGAGGTCCCATGTCTCCCGAGTGATCAGCCCGGCCCTTCCCGGCCCGAGCCCCACAACCTTTATCCCTGCCACGGAACATCCTCTCCTTTCAACATGCCTTTGCCTTCCTTGACCGGAAGGCATTTTCATCTCCCGCCAGCATCATGAGCACACGGGTGGCAAAGGCCATGATGTTTTTTCTGTAGGCAGGGGCGAGCTTGAACTGCATCGCGTGCAGCGCGGGGATCATCCGAAGATCTCTCCCGAAGGTTTCCTCCAGCTTCACCATCCCCTTTACGGCGAAATTCGGCCGCTCCTGCATTGTGATCTCCAGCATGGAAGGCTTCTCCACAATGGACTTCACGCCGATCTTTCTCGCATAGTTCTTGATGCGGGCCACCGCCAGAAGATTCATGACGCTTCCCGTAGGCTCTCCGAAGCGGTCGATGAGTTCGTCCAGAAGCTCCCGGATCTCTTCGTTCTTCCGGATTGCCGCAATGCGCTGATAAAGCTCTATCTTGTGCATGGCATCACCGATGTACCCGCCGTCGATGTATGCCTCCGCGTGCAGGTCGATCACAGGATCCGACGGTTCCTCCGGAACGGGCTGTCCCCCCTTCAATGCCTCCACCGCCTCCTCCAGAAGCCTGCAGTACATCTCAAAGCCAACGCTGGCAATGTGCCCATGCTGCTGTGCACCCAGGAGATTTCCCGCCCCGCGGATCTCCAGATCCCGCATGGCGATCTTGAACCCCGCCCCCAGTTCCGCGAACTCCTTCATGGATTGCAGCCGCTTCTCCGCAGTCTCCGACAGGATCTTGTCCGCCTGATAGACAAAGTAAGCAAAGGCCATGTGATGGGAACGTCCCACCCGCCCCCTCATCTGGTAGAGCTGGGACAAGCCGAAATGATCCGCGTTGTAGACGATGATGGTATTGGCATTGGCTACATCCAACCCGTTCTCCACAATACTCGTAGCCAAAAGGATGTCGTATCTCCCCTCGTAGAAATCCATCATGACCCGTTCCAAAAGCTCCTCCGGCATCTGCCCGTGAGCCGTCATGATCCGGGCCTCGGGAACGATCTCCTCCAGATGGACTCGCATGCGGTCAATGGTTTCCACTCGATTATAGATGAAATAGACCTGGCCGCCGCGCTTGATCTCGCGCTTGATGGCGCTGGCCAGAATCCCGTCATTGTTCTCGATGACATAGGTCTGCACGGGAAAGCGATCTGCGGGGGGCGTCTCGATGATGCTCATATCCCTCGCCCCTACAAGGGACATGTGAAGTGTCCGGGGAATGGGCGTAGCGGACAGGGTCAACACATCGATCCCCGCCGCAAGGCTCCGTATCTTCTCCTTCTGCTTCACCCCGAAGCGCTGCTCCTCGTCCACGATCAGAAGACCGAGATTCTTAAAATGCACCTTATTCTGATTCAGGATGGCATGGGTGCCGATGAGGATGTCTACTTTTCCGGCCTCCACCCTTTCCAGGGTAGTCCTTTGCTCCTTTGCCGTGCGAAAGCGGCAGACCACGTCGATCTTCGGAGGGAAGTCCATGAACCTCGCCAGGAAGGTCTGATAATGCTGCTGGGCCAGAACCGTTGTCGGCACAAGCACCGCTACCTGCTTGCCGTCCATGGCCGCCTTGTAGGCGGCGCGAATGGCAACCTCGGTCTTTCCGAAGCCCACATCGCCGCAGAGAAGCCTGTCCATGGGCTTCTCCTTTTCCATGTCTGCCTTGATCTCCTCGATGGCCTTCCTCTGATCCTCCGTTTCCTCATAGGGAAAAGCGTCCTCAAATTCATGCTGGAGGCTGTCATCCGGTGAAAAGGCAAATCCCTTGGCCTCCTTGCGCTTGGCATAGATCTCAAGAAGGTGCTGGGCGATGTCCTCCACGGATGCTTTGGCCTTGGCCTTGGCCTTGGCCCACTCTGTGCCCCCCATGCGGTGAAGCCTGGGCGTTTCCCCTTCCGATCCGATGTACTTTTGCAGGAGATTCACCTGATCCGTGGGCACGAAGAGCTTGTCATCCCCGCCGTACTTTATGTGAAGGTAATCCTTGTGGATTCCCCCCACCCCCAGAGTTTCCACCCCCAAGTACTTGCCGATTCCATGGTTCACGTGAACCACATAATCTCCCGGCTTGATGTCCCGAAAATGGGAGAGCCTCTCCCCTTGGGATTTCCTTTGCATCATGCGACGCTTGACATGGCCGAAGATGTCCTTCTCCGTCACAACCACCAGCCGGGCAGC
>CAMIWP010000228.1 GCA_946402475.1 uncultured Selenomonadaceae bacterium | reverse complement strand
CGGGCATCGGCTCACAGCGTTACGGCGGTCGTGCCTTATTACGCTTACGCGCGCCAGGATCGAAAGACCCGCGGGCGGGAGCCGATCTCCGCGAAGCTCGTGGCAAATCTTCTCCAGACCGCCGGGTGCAGCCGCGTGATCACCGTGGATCTTCACGCAGGGCAAATCCAGGGCTTCTTTGATATCCCCGTGGATCATCTGGCCGCTGCGCCGGTACTCGCCAAGTATCTTCGGGCGCAGGACTACGAGGATGTGGTGGTGGTTTCCCCGGATCTCGGCGGCGTGACCCGTGCCCGCGTGCTGGCGGATTATCTCCATGCGCCCATTGCCATCATTGAAAAGCGTCGTCCGAAGCCAGGGGTGGCAGAGGTCATGAACCTCATCGGTGAGGTGGAGGGCAAATCCGCGATCCTCATTGATGACATCGTGGATTCGGCGGGATCCCTCATCGAGGGAACCAAGGCGTTGGTGAAGCTGGGAGCAAAGCGCATCCTGGCTTGTTGTTCTCATGCGATACTGAGCGGTTCCGCCACGGAACGCATTCGCGATTCCATGCTGGAGAAGCTCATCATTACGGACACCATTGCCCTTCCGGAAGAGAAGAAATTGGACAAGATCGTGGTGCTGTCCATGGCGGAGCCCATCGCCAACGTCATCAAGTGCATCCAGTCCCACGAGTCTGTGAGCGAGCTCTTTGAAAATCGGGCATGTCAATAGGATGCAAGGCGTTGGGCAGATTCCTCCGGAGTCTGTTCAATGCCTTTTCTGTTGCCACGGGAAGGAGCGGAGCATGGAAAGATTTCGTCACGGCGGCGATATATACAGGGAGACTCCCCCAAAGGGGGAATGGCTGGATTTCAGCGCCAATATCAATCCGTTGGGGCTGTCGGAGCGAGTTCGGGAATGCCTGGTGCGCCATTTGGATCAGGTGGTCCACTATCCGGATCCGGAGGCGGGGGAGCTGAAAGACGCCATCGCCTTCCATTACCATCTTTCGAGGGATGAGATCCTCTTGGGAAACGGCGCTGCGGAACTCCTCTACCTTTTTTTCGGCGTGATGCGTTTTTCCAGGGTGTTGCTTCCCCAACCTTCCTTCAGTGATTATGAGAGAGCGGCTCTGGCGGCGGGATCCCATGTGGAGTACGTCTTCACGGATCCGGGAGAGGGGTTTCGTCTTCCTTTGGATAAGATCTTTCCGTTGGCCGTCACGGCGGATTGCATCGTCCTCGGTAATCCCAATAACCCCACGGGCGCTCTGCTCCGAACGGAGGAATTGGCGGAATGGATACAAAAGGTTGGCAGGAAGTCTTGGGTGCTGGTGGATGAGTCTTTCATGGACTTTCGGGAAGACGCCGAAAGTTGCACGGTGCGCCATTTGGTGAAGGAATGTCCGCGGCTCTTTGTGATACAATCCATGACGAAATTCTTTGCGCTGCCCGGTCTCCGATTGGGCTTTGGGGTGGCCCCGGAAGGGATCGCGAGGCGTATGGAAGGGGCAAAGGACGTGTGGAATGTGAATCTTCTGGCCCAGAAGGCAGGGGTTGTCGCATTGGCCGACGTGGGGTATCAGGAACGGACCCTTCGATGGATGAGGAAGGAGCCCTCATGGATGGAGGACGCATTGGCATCCATTCCCGGCATGAGGGTATTTCCGCCCAGCGTGAACTTCCTGCTGGCGGATGTTCGGGATACGGGAAAAGACAGAGCCCGTATTCTGTCGGAAATGAAAAAAAGAGGGATTCTCCTGCGAGATTGCAGCAACTATCCTTCTTTGGACGGGAATTACCTTCGCATGGCGATCCGCAGCCATGAAGAGAACCTGCGGCTCTTGGATGCGTGGGAAGAGATCATGGGGGATTGAGGGAGGCGGCGCATGACGAAGATTGTTTTTATCCGTCACGGGCAGACGGAGTGGAATATCACGGGGAAATATCAGGGGCAGACGAATGTGCCCCTTTCGGCGGAGGGATTGGGGCAGGCACGCAGGCTGGCAGAGAATTTCCCGCTGGAGCAGTTGGACGCTGTCCATGCCAGCGACTTGGATCGCGCCATGGTGACGGCCCGGTACGTGGCAGAGCGATTCGGCCTGGAGGTGCATCCCGAGTCTTCCTTTCGGGAGTTGAACTTTGGGGAGTGGGAAGGACTGACCTATGAGGAGATTGTATCCCGTTGGCCCGATGCCATGGAGAATTTCCTGCGCCATCCCGATTTACTTTCCATTCCCGGGGGAGAGAGCTTTGATATCCTTCAGGCGCGAGCGATGGAACGGGTCAGCGAGCTGATTCGCAGGTACGAGGGAAAGACCGTTGCCGTCGTTGCCCATGGGGGCGTCCTGCGGACGATTCTCTGCCATGCGCTGCACATGCCCTTGTCCTATCTTTGGAGCATCCGGCAGTTCAACACGGCTCTCAGCATCGTCTCCTACGAGAAGGGATGGAGCACGGTGGAACTCATGAACAGCACGGCTCACTTGGGAACAGCACGGACTCCGGAAAAAATATGAAGAAAATCCTGTCGGCTCATGAGACCGACAGGGAGATCTCCCATCTGGATGGCGCGGAAATCCTAGAAATCCGTAGATTTTGGTTGACAAATAAAGGACCTGCGGATATAATGTTATTCGTCGTTAGAACGACGCTTTCAAGCGGCCCGGTAGTTTAGTTGGTTAGAATGCCGCCCTGTCACGGCGGAGGTCAGGGGTTCAAGTCCCCTTCGGGTCGCCATTTTCTGCGGAAATAGCTCAGTGGTAGAGCACCACCTTGCCAAGGTGGGGGTCGCGAGTT
>CAMIWP010000227.1 GCA_946402475.1 uncultured Selenomonadaceae bacterium | reverse complement strand
GAGTTCCGCATTGGGGACTACCGCATCATCGTCAGCCAGATTTCCGTCATGGATACGGATGAGGTCATGAACCTTGAGAAGGAACTCATCGAGAGCATGACGAGCATCTGCGACAAGGAAGGCTTTGACATGAGTCTCGTCATGGTGACGAACATCATCGAGGAGGCCACGTACCTTCTCTATGCGGGATCTCCCAAGACCCTTATCGGCGAGGCGTTCAAGAAGGATGCCAGCGGAACCCATGTCTATCTGCCGGGGGTCATGTCCCGCAAGAAGCAAATCATTCCGCCTCTCTCGGAAGCGGTCAAGCGCATTAAACCAGAGTGACATCATTGGATAGAAAAGGCGTGTTCGCTCCTGCCCGGCCGGGGACGGATGCGCTTTTTTGATGAAAGTTCTCTTCTGTTGCATCATGAGGAGGATCGGTTTGGATATTTTCAATGGATTGAATCCGGCCCAGAGATCGGCGGTAGAGCATATAGACGGTCCTCTGCTGATCATGGCGGGAGCCGGTTCGGGAAAGACGAAGGTACTCACCTGTCGCATTGCCAATCTGCTGGCCCATGGGGTGGCTTCCTACAGGATACTTGCCATTACCTTCACCAACAAGGCCGCAACGGAGATGCGGGACAGGGTGGACCATATGATCGGAGCGGGAGCCAAGGATGTTTGGCTCAGCACATTTCATTCCTTCTGTGCTCGTTTCCTGCGTCGTGAAATCACGGCCACGGGACTTTACGAGAGCAATTTCGTCATCTATGACACCGGCGATACTCAGAATCTCATCAAGACTTGCCTCAAGGAGCTTGATCTGGACGACAAGCAATTCACGCCCGGCGGCATACAATCGGCCATCTCCAAGGCAAAGAACATGCTACAGGGTCCCAAGGCATACGCCAAAACGGCGGGGAATTTCTACGAGCAGAAGGTAGCGGATGTCTATCAACTCTACGCAAAAAAGCTTCGGGCCAACAACGCGCTGGATTTCGATGACCTGCTCATGGTGTCTGTGAACCTTCTGGAGGAGCAGGAGGAGATCCGAAAGAAGTATCAGGAGAGATTTCGCTACATTCTTGTGGACGAGTATCAAGATACGAACGGTGCACAATACCGCCTGACGAAGCTCTTGGCGGAAAAACATCACAATCTCTGCGTCGTGGGGGATGCGGATCAGTCCATTTACGGATGGCGCGGAGCGGATATCCGCAACATCATGGACTTCGAAAAGGACTACCCGGAGGCCGTGACCGTTAAGCTTGAGCAGAACTATCGTTCCACGAAGATCATCCTGTCTGCTGCCAACGCGGTGATCGAAAACAATCAGAACCGCAGGAAGAAGGCACTTTGGACGGAGAATCCCTCGGGGAATCCCATTACGGTATACGAAGCCATGGACGAACGGGATGAGGCTCGTTTTATCGCCGTCACCGCCATGGAGGAAAAGACGAGGAACCTCGTTCCTTACGGTGACATGGCAGTCCTCTATCGAACCAATGCGCAGTCTCGGATCTTGGAGGAGGGCCTGATCAATGCAGGGATTCCCTATACCATGGTGGGAGGACTGAAATTCTATGACAGAAAAGAGATCAAGGACATCCTCGCCTATCTGAGGATCATCTTTAATCCCTTGGATACGGTGAGTCTCCTTCGGGTCATTAACGTGCCGAAGCGGGGACTGGGAGCCACATCCATTAGCCGGCTGACGGGATACGCAGCGGAACAAGGGGTGAGCTTCTTTGAGGTCATATCTGATCCGGAGCTTCTGGAAGCGGTGCCGGGACTTTCCTCTCGGGCAAAGAAATCCCTGGAAAATTTCTCCACGCTCATCTTCAATCTCATGGGCAGCGCGACCCAGATGGATTTGGATGCCTTTGTGGAGCATGTGATGAAGGTTTCCGGTTACTTGGCGGAACTGGAAGCCGAAAAGGAGAAGCCGGAGATCCAGTCCCGCATAGAGAATCTGAAGGAATTTACGGGTGTGGCGACGGAATTTCAAAAGAAGGAAGAGACTCCAACGCTGGAGGAATTTCTCTCCCGGGTTTCACTGGTTTCGGATATCGATACGGCGGACATGGAGGATGACCGGGTGACGCTCATGACGCTCCACTCCGCCAAAGGACTCGAATTCCCCATTGTGTTTATGGCAGGCATGGAGGAAGGGATCTTTCCCCATGCCCGTACACTCATGGAGGAAAAGGAGATCGAGGAGGAACGGCGTACCTGCTATGTGGGCATCACCCGTGCCCAGAAGAAGCTCTATATGACCTATGCCCGCATGCGCACTATTTACGGTAGAACCAACATGAATCCCAGATCTCGTTTCTTGGAGGAGATTCCCCCCGATTGCATGGCATCTCCTGTGGCAAAACCTCTCAGAAAGGTGTCTTCCTTGGGGAGCGTTCCGTCCCCTGGAGTGTCTCCCACAGCGCGTTTCGTGGGAGATCGGCAGGATGTGAGGACGCCCGCGAAGAAGACAACTCCATCTACCAGGGTTATCCGCCCGGACATGGGCATTCGATGGACGGTGGGAGACAAGGCAAGGCACAGCAAATGGGGCATAGGTACGGTGGTTTCCGTCAAGGGAAGCGGCGAGGAAACGGAACTTCAGATCGCGTTTCCCGGGCAGGGGGTCCGCGGCCTCATGCAGAAGTACGCTCCCATTGAGAGGGCGTAGGAACTGTGAGCAGGTCCTTGGACACTGCGGGGAGGATGGTTGCGTTTGGCAGATATCAAGGAGATAAAAAAAGAACTCCAGGCACTTCGGAAGGAGATTCGGCATCACAATCGCCGC
>CAMIWP010000226.1 GCA_946402475.1 uncultured Selenomonadaceae bacterium | reverse complement strand
GAGCTTCACCATCTCACCCGTGAGGAACCAGCCCTCCCCTGCCATATTGCCCAGGCTCACATGGCGCTCCGCCAGTCTTGCCGTCTCCTGGATGGCATAGGGCGCACGGAAATGACGGCTTCCCTCCAAAGCCTTCCGCATGGGACGACGGAAGAACTCGATGAACTGGATGAACATCTGGGAAAAGAACTTGTCCTTGTACTTTCCGTCCAAAAGGCGGTGGCTCGCCACCGCATCGTAGGCCGCGTAGAGGAAGAAGTCCACGAAGTCCGGCATGACCACCTCGGCCCCTTCCCGCATGAGAACCTTCTCAATGTCATTGTTGGCCACGGGGTGGTACTTGACGAGGATCTCTCCCACAATGCCCACCTTTGGCTTCCACTGGTCCTCCCGGATGGGCAGATGGTCGAACTCCTTCACGATGTTCCTGACATTGCGGCGGAACTTGAAATAGCTTCCCTTCCCAAGCTCCTCCTTGCAGCGCTCCATCCACTTCCCGAAGAGAGCTTCCGTGCTTCCCTTTGTCACCTCGTAGGGCATCATGCGATTCCTCACATTCATGAGGAGGTCGCCGTAAACCGCTGCCTTGACGGCATCCGCCAAGAGACTGCGATCCATGCGGAAGGCATCGGTCTCATCCTCCATGCCCCGGCAGGCAAAGACCGGAACCTGGGGGAATCCAGCATATCCCAAGGCCTGACGGAGCACGCTCAGATAATTCGTCGCCCTGCATGCGCCGCAGGTCTGAAAGAGCATAATGGATGTATGGTCGGGATCGCAGCTGCCGGATTTCAATGCGGCAATGAGCTGGCCAATGACCACAATGGCGGGATAGCACATATCGTTATTGACATAGCGCAGCCCCAAGTCGATGGCTGCCCTGTCGGGCATGGGGGGAACCACCACGTTGTAGCCGTGCTTGCGAAGAGCCGTCCGCAGAAGCTCGAAATGAATCGGCGCCATCTGGGGAGCCAAAATGGTATGGGTCCTCTTGCATTCCTCCGTGAACCTCGGCCGCTCGATCACGGGCATGTCCTGATACGGCATCGCCCTGCGCCTTGCCAGCGCCGCCATGAGGGAACGCAGCCGAATGCGGGCCGCACCCAGGTTCGACACCTCGTCCAACTTGATCATGGTATAGATGCCGTCATGAGACTCGATGATCTCCTTCACCTGTCCCGTGGTCAAGGCATCCAACCCGCAGCCAAAGGAACTGAGCTGGATGAGGGTGATGTTGGGATGCTCCGCCGCAAACTGGGCCGCATGATAAAGCCGCGCGTGATAGCTCCACTGGTTGACCACCTTGAGCCTGCGGGATCTCGTCGGAATATGGTAAACCGCATCCTCGGAAAGAATGGGGAGCCCGTAGGACTGGATCATCTCCGGAATACCGTGGTTGATCTCCGGGTCGATATGGTAGGGACGCCCCACCAGAAGGATCCCATGCTCCCCCCGTTCCTCCATTCGTTTCAGGACTTTCTCCCCGTATCGGCGAACATCCTGCCGATAATGCTCCAACTCGGCATAGGCCGCCTCCAAAGCCTCGTCGATCTCCCGCCGGGAAAGGCCCTCGGAGGAAAGCTCCTCCGCCAGCCGATCCCCCATGCGCTTTTTGTCATTGAGGGGCAGGAACGGCTGAAGGAATCGGATCTCCTTCTCCCTCAGCACATCCATATTGCTGCGGATATTCTCCGCGTAGGAAGCCACGATGGGACAGTTGAAGTGATTGTCGGAGGGATGTGTCTCATCCGCCATGTTGTATGGCTCGCAGGGATAGAAGATCTTCGTGACCCCCTTCTCCACCAGATCCATGATGTGCCCATGAGCCAGTTTCGCCGGATAGCAGAGGGAGTCCGAGGGAACTGTGGCCATGCCCTTGTAGTAGAGCTTCGCGGTGGATTTCCCCGAGATCTTCACCTGATAGCCCAAAGATGTGAAAAAGGTGAACCAGAAGGGATAGTCCTCATACATGTTCAGTGTACGAGGGATGCCGATGACGCCCCGGGAAAGATGCTCCAAGGGGCGGTAGTGAGAAAAGACCCTCTCGTATTTGTACTGATAGATATTGGGGATCTCCGACTCCTTCTTTTCCCCGCCGATGCCTCGTTCGCAGCGATTTCCCGTGAAATACTTTCCCCCGTCCGGAAAAGTCTGCATGGTGATGAGACATTGATTGCCACAGCCGCCGCAACGATAGGAAGCGGCAGTCACCCGAAACTCCGCCAGGCTCTCCGCGGAGAGCAGGGAGGATCTCTCCTGCCCGGACTCCAGGGAGAGGATCGCCGCTCCATAGGCTCCCATGAGTCCCGCGATGTCGGGGCGGATCACGTTCTTTCCCAGCAGTTTTTCCATGGAGCGGAGCACCGCATCGTTGCAGAAGGTCCCCCCCTGCACGACGATATGATCCCCCAGCTCGGATACGTCCTTGAGCTGCATGACCTTGAAGAGGGCATTCTTGATGACCGAAAGGGCGATCCCCGCGGAAATATCCTCCACTCCGGCCCCTTCCTTCTGGGCCTGCTTGACCTTGGAATTCATGAACACCGTGCAACGGGTACCGAGATCCACGGGACACTTGGAAGAAATGGCCTTCTTGGCAAATTCCCCCGCCGTCATGTGAAGCCCTTGGGCAAAATTTTCAATAAAGGAACCGCAGCCTGCGGAACATGCCTCGTTCAGGGTGATATTTCCGATATTTCCATCCCGGACGAAAAAACACTTCATATCCTGCCCGCCGATGTCCATGACAAAGGTGACCTCCGGGCAGAACTCCTGGGCCGCCCGCAGATGGGCAAAGGTCTCCA
>CAMIWP010000225.1 GCA_946402475.1 uncultured Selenomonadaceae bacterium | reverse complement strand
GGATATTTCCACGCCCAGCTTGACCATTGGTGAGAACTTTCAGGTGAAGATCAGTGATGCTCAGTATCTCACGGTGGAGATGGATCTGGGAGGACAGGTGGTGGAACTGGATATTGCCGTGGATCAGCAATAGGGAATAAGGTTTAAGGGGACTCCCCATGCGCACGAGGCGCGGGGAGTCCCCTTGTTTTGCAAGAGCCTACCAAGGCTGGGGTGTCATGGGCGTGATCACGCCGAAGCGATAGCCCTTCTCCTTTAGGATGCGAATGATCTCCGGCAGGGCCTTCACCGTTTCCTCATGGTTCTCCGAAGAATGCATTAGGATGATGGCGCTTTCCTTGCCGTCATTCGTCTGAATGTCGATGTTGTCAATGAAGTCGCGGGCTACGGGATGATTGGGATCCGCATCGGCAGAACTGACATTCCAGTCATGCTCCACATATCCGTTTTCCGCCACGACCTTCTCGTATGCCCCGTCGAAGTGCCCGAAGCGTCCTCCCGGCGCACGGGTGATGAGGGGACGAAGCCCAAGCAATTCGTGAAGAATCTCGTCCGTCTGCTCCATCTCTTCTAAGTAACTGTTTGGCGAGGCGTAAAGCCTGTCGTAATCGTGATCGTAGCTGTGGTTCCCGATGGCGTGTCCCTCTTGGAGCATGCGCTTCACGATTTCGGGATGGGTTGCGGCGTTTCGCCCCAGGACGTAGAACGTTCCCTTCACGCCGTTCTCCTTCAGGATGTCCAGGATCGCCGGGGTGTTTTTTCCGTCGGGGCCGTCGTCAAAGGTGAGATAGGCGGTTTTTTCTCCCCGATGGGAAGCGATTTCCGGCAGAGCGGTGGGAAGTCCCAACGCCCGGCGCTCTGCCACTGTGCGGGCGTCGTACAGCGGTATGTCCACATCTTCCAGTTGAAGGTTGGAAAGATCGTCTGAAGCTACCCGATAGGGCAGGGCAGTTTCGGATACGCTCTCGGAAGATGCCTCCGGGACGGAGTCCTCTGTTTTCCGGGACGAAGGAGAGGAAGAGTCCGTCTTGTTCCCCGGGGCGTTGCAGCCCATGCAGAGGAGACAGAGAAGGATCAGTGCGACGGCGCAGGTTTTCTTCATGGTTTCGTGGGTTCCTTTCCATGCATAGAATTTCATTGTAGAATGGCTCCTTTATTTATTTCTTACAAACTCTTTAGAATTTCTGCAGGAACACGGAAAATCCTGCTGAGATGGTTGTGACCATTATTTTTTATGTATCTGAACGAGGTAGGACTAATATCATCGTGCCAGTGCATTAGTATAGATTCACGTCGCAACTGCGTTATGACGGTGCAGGCCCGTTGAAACGCCAATTGTTCAGATTTCGCCTATGGCGAAATCTGAACAATTGCGTTATAATAAAAACCAGTGTATAGAAGAATGTCGTTAGGGGGATTGTTGCTTGGATATCAAGGAGACGTTGGAGAAGGCCATTGAGGAGGCGGCGAGGGCCGCCATGAAGGAAGGAATCTTCCCGGAGGGAGAGCTTGCGAAGATTTCCTTGGAAGTTCCTCCCCAGAAGGAGTTTGGCGACTTTGCTACGAATTTTGCCATGCAGTCTGCCAAGGGATTCCGCATGAATCCCCGCAAGATTGCGGAGGAACTGGCAAAGAGGCTTCGGGGGGACTGGCTGGAGCGCACGGAAATCGCGGGGCCGGGCTTTTTGAATTTCTACCTGAAATCCGACGTGCTCTACGAGTCCTTTCGGAAAATCGTTGAAGCAGGGGAGAACTACGGGCAACTTCCCCCGAAAAAGGCGGACAAGGTGCAGGTGGAGTATGTGAGCGCCAATCCCACGGGACTTCTCCACGTGGGACACGGGCGAGGCGCGGCGGTGGGGAGCGCGTTGGTGAATCTCCTGCGGGCTGCGGGCTACGAAGTGGAGAGCGAGTATTACATCAACGATGCGGGAAATCAAATGGACACGCTCGCCCAATCGGTGAATGCCCGCTATTTGGAGCTTTTGGGAAGAGAAACGGAGTTCCCCGAAAACGGCTATCACGGCGAGGACATCATCGACACGGCAAGGCGCATCATCCAGAGGGACGGGGAAAAGTACCTTGCCATGGATGACGAGGAGCGTCTCGCTCTTTTCAAAGATCTCGCCTATCGGGAAAAGCTGGAAAAGCTGAAGGAGGATCTGGCTTCCTTCCGCGTGACCTTTGACCTTTGGTTCAGCGAGCGCACGCTTCATCCCGATGCCATCCGCGAGGCGGTGGAGATCCTGGAGAAGAGCGGTGACATCTACGAGGAGGGAGGGGCTCTCTGGCTGAGATCCACGGCCTACGGAGACGACAAGGATCGTGTGGTCTTGCGGGAGAACGGGGTCCCCACTTATCTGGCGGCGGATATCGCATACCACAGGAACAAGTGTGAGCGCGGCTTTGGCAGGATCATCGACGTGTGGGGAGCGGATCACCACGGCTATGTTTGCCGTATGAAGGCCGCCATGACGGCTTTGGGGTACGGCGCATCGAAGCTGGAGGTCCTGCTTCTTCAGATGGTGAGTCTCTATCGGGGCGGAGAGTTGGTCAAGATGTCGAAGCGCACGGGAGAGACCGTCACCCTGAACGAACTCATGGAGGAGGTGGGCACTGACGCGGCCCGATACTTTTTCCTCATGCGCTCTCCGGACAGCCAGTTGGATTTTGACTTGGATCTGGCGAAGAATCAGTCCAACGAGAATCCCGTCTATTACATCCAGTACGCCCATGCCCGTATCTGCAGCATCCGGCATCAGGCAGAGGAGGCGGGGCTTTCCCTTGGGAGCGATCCCCGGCTGGATCTGTTGGAAGACGCCTCCGAGGTAGATCTCATCAAG
>CAMIWP010000224.1 GCA_946402475.1 uncultured Selenomonadaceae bacterium | reverse complement strand
TACGCGGCCCTTGACCTGTTCCACGGCAAGCTTGATGATGGCCCGATGTTCCTCATCCGTCATGGTAGCGGACTCGCCGGTGGTTCCAGCAACGACGATGGCATCCGTCCCGCCCGAGATCTGATCCTCGATCATTCTCCCAAGCTCGGGAAAATTGATGCCCTTGTCGTCAAAGGGAGTGACAATGGCCACACCGGCTCCCGTAAATATCGCATCCTTCACAGAACATCCTCCTTTTGCTGCAACGATCTTTCAAAAGCCTTATTTTCACATTATTGCATGACTGCCTCCCAAAGTCAATAACGAGCAAGGTTCATCCCAGGCTCATTCCATGACAGGCAGAAGGCTTCCGAAACATTCCTTGTTTTCCTTCAGCTTCTCCTCGTTGCCAAAGACGCAAAGAATGTTTTCTTTCATGCAGTCATCGATGGTTTTCGCCAAAGCCCGGATATCCTGCTGCCTCGCGGAGAGGATCTGATCTCGGCTCTTCTGGCGATCTTCCGTGGAAATGCCCCTGAGCCAGCATTCTGCCGCCAGATTGCCCTTCATCTTCGGCGTCAAAGGCATATCGATATTGCTCATGGTACCAATAACAAATTTGTCCATTTCCCGGTCAGAGACGCGGAAATTTCTCACATACTCCCCGGCTCCGTCAAAGACCTCCAGCGTTTCCCGGAGATTCGGATCCCGATAGGAGCCAAAGAACATCATGCCGTTGCGGTTGAAATTGGTGAAGGCTCCATAGGCTCCCCCTTGGACGCGGATCTTCGTCCAGAAGTAGTCATAGCGGAGCACGGTTTCCAGCACATGCATGGCACCGGTAAAGGAATGTCCCAGCTTCATGAAATTCGCCCCCTTGCCCACGTACTGCACGCGACTGGCGGACATGAAACCCACGTTCTCCCGGTTCATATCCCAATGGTACTCCGTCCGTGGAAACTCCTCTGCGGAAAGGCTCTCCGCAAGCTCCGGCAACACTGCGGCAAATGAAGGATAGTCCTTCTCTTTCATGGTCACGCTCACAAGAAGTCCCCGTCTGTTAAACACATGCGCCATGAGTTCCTCCATGACGGATTGCAGCGAAGGAAACCGTTCCTCGAAATTCGCCAGAAAATCTTTAACAAAATGATAAAAGGGCAGCCCTCCCTCCTCCGCATAGCGTCCCGACAGGGAAAGCCCCCCCGCGATCCGACCCGCCACGAGATTCTGGGCAGACCTCTGCATGCTCATCTCAAAGGAAACCTGCGTCTGCTCCATGAGTTCCTTGACACGCTTGCGATCGGTAAACCGGCTTTCTGTGAGGATTTCCCGCAAAAGAGAAAAGAGCTTCGGCAGTTTGTCCACCAAAGCCTTTGCCTTTACCTTGAGCATCGGCTGGAAGGAGTCCGGCTCGTCCTTCCTCGTGTTCACTCCCGCATCGTAGCTGATGCCCCCCGTGTGCAAATCCTGAAGTTTGCCCAGCTCCTCGTAGGAATGGCTCTTCGTGCTCACACCACCGATCAAGTCAGCCAGAAGATAAAGATAGGACAGCTTCTCCTGGGGCACCCCGGAGGTGTCGAAATAGAAGTTCAGGTAGGCGATGCCATTGGTCTCCACATCGCTGAAGAGGATCTTCGTCTTCCCCGCATTCCTTTCCTCCAACGGGTATTCGTATGCTTTCTTGCGAATATCGGAACGCTTGAGCAACGGAATCGTCGCCAATGCCTCCTCGGTCTCTGGGCTTTGCTGACGTTCCTTGAGCATCCTAGCCGCCTCTATGGCTCGCAAGATTTCAGCCTCGTCCATGGATTCTTTGACCACCGCCAAGGACGCCGCCACGGCCTTTTCTCTCTCCGCCGCCATGGTCTTGCTGGGTTCCAGCAGAAGCAGGGTTCGGTGGGGATTCTTCAGCAGATATTTTTCGATGAGCCCCTCAAAATACCCATCATCCAGGCCCTTCTTCATCCGTTCCAGCAGCTTCTCGTAATAAAGCGGCGCTGCGGGATCCCCGCCGTAGAGCCAACTGCGGAGACTGCGCAAGCCATAGACAAGTCCCTTGGGCGCCGAGCCGAAATCCGCTTCCCTCAGGCGGAATTCAAAGCTGTTGATGGATGCCTCCAACAGCGTGCGATCCAGTCTATCCCGCACCAGCTTCTCCAGGGTATCCACGACCACCCGATAAAATCCGTCCGCCCGATCCTTCTCCGAGTTGTTGATGATAATGCTGAACATGGGCTGCAGCAAATCCACTTCATAGTTGGAGTCCACATCCTTGCCCAGCTCTGCGTCCACGAGGGCTTTCCTCAACGGAGCCGCCGGCGTCTTCAAAATGGCGTGATCCAGGATATCCATGCCCAACATGGTCTCCTCGTCCAAGGAATCTCCCACAATATAGTTGAGAGAGAGGAACGTCTTCTCCCTCGTGTCCTCCTCCGCGCCGCAGGGATAGGATTCCTCCACCCGCTTCATCTCCCGGAAGGACTGCTGCTTTTCGATATGGGATGCCACGGGGATCCGCTCGAAACAGGAAAGGTACTCCCCATCGAGGTAGGCCAGTTTCTCACGGATGTCCAGATCCCCGTAGAGATAGATATAGCTGTTGGAAGGATGATAATACCTCCTATGGAAATCCAGGAACATCTCCTGCGTAAGGCCGGGAATGGCCTCGGGATCCCCTCCCGATTCGAATCCGTAAGTAGTGTCCGGATAAAGGGATGCCATGATGCGGCTCTCCAGAATGTCATCCGGGGAGGACAAGGCTCCCTTCATCTCGTTGTACACCACCCCGCTGTATTCCAAGGGATCTTCCTTCTTTTCAATCTCGTAATGCCATCCCTCCTGCATCAGGATCTCCGGCGTATGAT
>CAMIWP010000223.1 GCA_946402475.1 uncultured Selenomonadaceae bacterium | reverse complement strand
CCATGGTCATTTCATAAAAATCCATCATCATGCTGATATTGCGCTTGTCAAACTGCGTCATAATGGCTCGACCCCCATCTGCCCAGAGAAACCCACCGAATTTGCGCCCATGTCTCCGAATGGCTCCACCACATGCCACCTTGCACCTTTTCCGAGGATATATTTCTACGAAATACAAGCGGATTCCTGCTATTGAGACGTATCACCCTCAAATATCGCTCCGCACAAGCAGAGCCACCGTCTCCACGGAACTGGTATGCGGGAACATATCCACCGGCTGGGCCTTGACGGCCCGGTAGCCCAAGTTCCCCAGAATGCCCATGTCCCTTGCCAGGCTCGCCGGATTGCAAGACACGTAAACGATTTTTTGGGGTCCCATGGCGGCGAACGTTTCGAGGACAACAGGCGAACAACCCGCGCGGGGCGGATCCGTCACCACCACGTCGGCCCTCACTCCCTGCCGATAAAGCCGCGGCATGACTTGGGTGGCGTCACCGACGATGAACTCCGCATTGCGGACATTGTTATCCCGTGCGTTCTTCTTGGCATCAAGGATCGCCGGCTTCACAATCTCTATGCCATAAACCTTATGCGCCTTCTGGGCGAGAAACAAGGAGATCGTCCCTGTGCCGCAATACGCATCAACGACAACCTCACAGCCCTTGAGATCCGCATACTCCAATGCCTTTGCATAGAGGACTTCCGCCTGATGGGTATTGACTTGAAAAAAAGAGCGGGGAGAAATGTGGAAACCCAGCCGTCCAATGCTGTCCCGTATGGTGGGCTTGCCCCAAAGGAGCTTGGTATCCCGCCCCATGATGACGTTGTTGCGGCAGGTCTGGATATTCTGCTGGATGCTGACCACATCCGGCAGTTTCCCCCGGAGCATCCGAAGAAACTCCTTTTCCCTGGGAAGCTGTTTCGCGGCTGTGACCAGCACCACCATGAGCTCTCCCTTTTTCCCCACGCGCCCCACCACATGCCGCAGGACACCGGTGTGCTTGTCCTCGTTGTAGACGGGGATCCTCAGGGCCGTGACGATCTCCCGCACGGCGCGGATGATCTTATTGTTCCCCTCTCTTTGAATATGGCAGTCTGCAGCGTCGATGATCTCATGGCTTCCCATCGCAAAGCATCCTATGACGACCTGTCCCTTCTTCAAGCCCACGGGAAACTGCACCTTGTTGCGATAGTTCCATGGCGAGGCCGCCCCAATGGTCGGCTCGACGAAAACATCGGGGCACTTTCCGATGCGGACAGCGGCATCGATGACCTGTTGCCGCTTTGCCCTGAGCTGCGCCATGTAATCCATGTGCTGAAGCTGGCACCCGCCGCAGCGCTCGTAGACGGCGCATCGCGGAATCACCCGATCGCCGCTCGCCCGCAGGATCTCCTTCATGCATCCCTTGGCATAGTTTTTTTTCACTTCCTCCACGAGGACCGTTACCGTTTCCCCCGGCAGGGCTCCGGGAACAAACACGGTGAAATCTTTGTGCCGCCCCACGCCCTCTCCGCTGCTCCCCAGGGAATGAATGACGATCTCATAGGTCTTTCCCTTCTGTATGGGAATCTCCTGCCTCATACAATTCCTCCGACTTTGATCTGTCTTAAAATCCACGGGGATCTCCCCCGAATGGAGTTCTCCCGTTCATTTTACTATGACCGCCCGGAAACTGCAAGAAAACCTCCTTCTCTCCGCACAGGAGGATGCCAAAAAGACTTCCCGAAATGGCAAGGGAAGGAAGTTTTTCTTGCTTTTTTCGATTTTATAGAATAGAATCGAGGAAAATTCTTGCGTTTCCCGAAAACGATGCGCGATGGAAGCCGTAAACACTTCACGGAACAGGAGATGATGACATGCCCGCTTCAGTGGATCTGACAAAGCTGATCTGCTTCGATACGGAAACCACGGGATTGGACGGCAAGGCCGAGATCCTCCAGCTCTCCATCATGAACGCCGCCGATGAGATTCTCTTTGACGAGTACATCAAGCCGAAACATCACCTTTGCTGGCCCCAGGCAGAAGAGATCCACCACATCTCTCCCGAAATGGTATCCGACAGGGAATACATCGACGCCCATTATGACCGCATTCTGAAGATACTGAAGGATGCCCGATACTACATCGGCTACAACATCCTCTACGACATCCGCATGCTGAAGCAATCTGGCATCCCCATGAGCCCGTTCCACCGGGAGCACGTAAAGGTCATTGATGTCATGCAGCAGTTCGCCCCGATCTACGGCGAACCAAACCTGAATCGCGGAGGGTTCAAGTGGCAAAACCTCGCCACCTGCGCCAAGTACTACAACTATGACTGGGGCAGCGACAAGGCTCACGGAGCACTTGCCGATACGAAAGCCACCCTCTACTGCTTCAAAAAGATGAACCGCCTCGGATAAGGAGTCTTCCCATGTCACAGAATCTATGGATCTTCTTGAGCCTCATCCTTTTCCTCATCGTCGCTCTGGAAATGTACCACTCTCTGAAACGCTCCGAAACAACCAACCGTCTGATCCGCACCTACATCGACGACCTTGAGAACGAGCGGCTTTTCGACGAAATTTACGATTATTGCCAAAAGGATTTCAAGCTGCGGCGTATCATGCAAAAGCACGGAGCGACCAAGGAAGACATCCGGAGCCTTCACAAAAAGCTCATGACCTGGGGCAATATCAAAAAGGGCCGCCGCTTTGTCCCCATTACCTCTTTCTTCTATGCCTACTCCCTGAATTACCTCTTCGAGCACCGCGACGATGATGACAAAAAGGTCACCATGCGAATGCTGAACTTCTTTCACATCTAGTGCATCGGCACGATGATATTTCGACAAACAGCCAAAGGGAAGGGATAAACCGTGCCAA
>CAMIWP010000222.1 GCA_946402475.1 uncultured Selenomonadaceae bacterium | reverse complement strand
CCCACCTTCTTCTCCCATCCCAAGTGCGATCCCCTGACCCTTTCCTCCCCCAATGAGGAGACGAGGAAATTCTGGATTGAGCACGGCAAGGCTTGCATCCGCATCAGCTCCTACCTCGCCGAGGAACTGGGCCAGCCTTGCGTCATGAACATCTGGACCGGGGACGGCCTCAAGGATGTCCCCGGCGACAGGATCGGTCCTCGTCAGCGGTATCGGGAGAGCATCGACGCCATTCTCTCGGAGCCCTATGACTTCAAGAAGGTGAAGCCCTGTGTGGAAAGCAAGGTCTTCGGCATCGGCGTGGAGAGCTACACCGTGGGAAGTTCCGAGTTTGCCTTGGCCTATGCTGCCATGAACAAGGATAAGTGCATTCCCCTCATGGACAACGGCCACTATCACCCCACGGAAGTGGTCAGCGACAAAATTCCCGCGCTCCTCACCTTCTTCGACGAGATCGCCCTCCATGTAACGCGTCCCGTGCGCTGGGACAGCGACCATGTGGTGCTCTTCGACGACGAGACCAAGGAGATCGCCCGTGAGATCGTGCGTTGCGGCGGGCTGGAAGGTCGCGTGAAGATCGCCCTGGACTACTTCGATGCCTCCATCAACCGGGTTTCCGCTTGGACCACGGGCTACCGCAATTTCCAGAAAGCGCTGCTCTACGCTCTTCTGCAACCGGTGGATGAGCTGAAATCCCTCCAGGACAAGAGCGAATTCTCGGAGCTCATGGTGGTGCAGGAAGAGTTCAAGACCCTGCCCTTCGGCGAGATCTGGGCGGAGTTCTGCAAGAGGAACAACGCGCCCCAGGACGGCGAGTGGTTCCCCATGGTCAAAGAATATGAAAAGGATGTGCAGAGGAAGCGCGTCTAAAGAGAAGAGGTTGTGTGCTATATGGACATCAAAGCGTCGAAATTCATGGAGGGCTTCATCCGCCTCACCGCGGATGCGTTCAAAAAGGGCTGGCATGAGCGCAACGGCGGGAATCTCACTTACCGGGTCCCCGCCGAGGAAGTGGATGCCGTGAAGGATTCTCTCCACGAGGTCAAGGAATGGCAGCCCATCGGCAACACGGTGCCGGGAATTGCCGGGGAGTATTTCCTGGTGACGGGCAGCGGCAAGTACATGCGGAACGTGGAGCTTGCCCCCGAAGAAAACGTGGCCCTTATCAAGATCGATGAGAAGGGCGAGAAGTACGGCATCGTCTGGGGCCTCGTGAAGGGCGGGCGCCCCACCAGCGAGCTTCCCACCCATCTGGCGAACCACGAGCTGAAGAAGAGGCTCACCAACGGAAAGAACCGCATCATCTACCATGCCCATCCCACGAACCTCATCGCCCTGACCTTCGTCCTTCCCCTGAACGACAAGGACTTTACCAGGGAGCTTTGGGAGATGGCCACGGAGGATCCCGTGATCTTCCCGGAGGGGCTTGGAGTCGTCCCCTGGATGGTACCGGGGGGCAAGGCCATCGCCGACGCTTCCACGAAGCTCATGGAGAAGTACCGGGTTGTGGTCTGGGCCCATCACGGCCTCTTCGTCTGCGGCGATGACTTCGACGAAGCCTTCGGCCTTATGGACACGGTGGAGAAAGCCTCCGAGATCTGCGTGAAGGTGCTCTCCATGGGAGGAAAGAAGCAGACCATCACCAAGCAGAACTTCCTCGACTTGGCGAAGGACTTTAGCATCGACTTGAACACGAAGTTCTTGGATTGACGAACTTTGGATGAAAGAATCCGGAAAATGGTACTCTGGGGAGCCGTCCCCGAAAAGTCGGCTCCCAAACAAAAAAGGAAGGGAATAAAATGCTCAATGTGAAATTGGACTACAATATGTCCGCATGGAAAAAGACATTGATTGCAGGCCTGATCAGTTACATTGATGCCGGCTCTATCGTAGCGGGGGCATCGGGACTCAGCATGTGGCAGGAATACCTGGGCATGAGCAGCCTGCAGATGGGTCTCTTGGCAGCGCTTTCCTCCAACACGGGCGGCGCGGCTCTCGGCGCGCTCATCGGCGGCAAGATCTGCGACAAATACGGACGCAAATTCGTTTATAACTGGGCACTTTTAATTTATATGGTGGGCGTGGCGATCATCTGCCTTGCCACGAATTATCCCATGTTCCTACTGGGCTACGTCATCGTTGGACTGATGGTGGGTGCGGACGTTGTGGCGTCCTGGACCTTCATCGCCGAGGAGGCGCCGTCGAGGAACCGTGCGAAGCACTGCGGTTCGGCGCAGATCGCTTGGATGCTCGGCCCCGTGGTCGTGTTTGCGGCATCCATCCCCATGAACGAGATGTTCGGCCTCTTGGGCAACCGCCTCATCTTTGCCCACCTCATCATTGTGGCGGCATGGATCTGGTATCAGCGCCTCAAGATGCCGGAGTCCACGGAATGGGTGGCGGCCAAGGAAAAGGAAAAGGAGCTCGCCGCCAAAGGCATCGTGCAGAAGAAGGCAACCTATGCCGACATCCTGCGGGGCACCAGCTTCAAGACCGTCGCGCTCTGCGTCTGCGTTTACGCTTTCTGGAACCTGGCGGCCAGCACCAACGGCTTCTTCATGCCCTATGTCTATGAGCATGTGGGCAACCTCAGCAACGCCATGGGCCTTGGCCTCACCTGCTTGAATTTCGCCGTCTGCATCTTGACCACCATCATCTTCATGTACACGGCGGATAAGTACAATCGCCGCAAGATCTACGCCGTATTCTCCGGCCTGGGTGTCATCAGCTGGTTCGTCTGGGTTCTTCCCCCCACCATGCTCCAGACCTGGATGCTGGTGTTCTTCACGGTGGTATGGGGCTTCTCCATGCAGCAGCAGTTCTATCAGCTTTGGAGTTCCGAGCTCTTCCCCGTGCGTTACCGCGC
>CAMIWP010000221.1 GCA_946402475.1 uncultured Selenomonadaceae bacterium | reverse complement strand
ATCACCTTCGTCCTGTTGATCCTTCTCTATCGCCATATTCCAAATCGAAGAATCTTCTGGTACTTCTGCTTCACGTTGACCCTCGCAGGATGCGTGGCCTATGCCTTCACCACCATCTCCCAGCCCTCCGCCCCGGCCATGACCGAGGCGGAGAAGTTCGAGATGCAGCAACAGCAGCTCATCTTCATGACATGGTATGCTGATTATCAAAAGGACATTGATCAACTGGATCGAAACTGGCTGCTGTACCACGCCATCCTGGAAAACTTCAAGGAGGACAGCATCAGCATCCAGACAGCCTATGTGCGGCTCAACCATCTGGAAGAGGAATCCCGGCAGCTTCGGGATCGCCTCGCCCAAAAAAATCCACCTCTGTCCCTGAACGACGCCTGCTACGACCTCCTCATCGAGGTCATGAACAAAACGCGGGAATACGCAGATGCCCAGCACCGAACCATTGCTCTCTCCCGCGCGGCCGCCGATCCCGTCCACATCCGAAGCGACGATCAGGAAGAGCAGAGCCGTTCCCTCCAAGACATCATGATACGAGAATCCCCCCCGGGACTCTTTACCGCCAAGGAAATCTCCGCCATCCGGGAGTATTTGACCATCCCGGAAGAGGATCTGTGATGCGTGGGCCGGAAGGAGAAAGGAGTTTCACCCAAATGAAGGAATATCATACCATTCGGGGGGAAAGCACTGCCGAATACGAGATACAACGCTCCCGTTTCATCGCCCACGCAAAGCATGCGGAAAGCGAGGAGGAGGCGCGAGCCTTTCTCCTTCGGCAGAAAAAGGCATATTTCGACGCGCGGCACAACTGCTCCGCCTGGGTGCTGGGAGCCGAGGGAGACAGGCAAAAGTCCAACGACGACGGAGAGCCGGGAGGTACCGCCGGCAATCCCATCCTCGAAACCATCAAGAAGCGCTCCCTCACGAATGTCATCATCGTGGTCACCCGCTATTTCGGAGGCATCAAGCTTGGCGCCGCCGGCCTCATCCGCGCCTATGGCCATGCGGCGGCGCTCGGTCTGGATGCAGCGGGGATCGTTGCCATGAAGCCCCGCCTCCGGGTGAGGGTCATCTGCGATTACACCCTGTTTCACACGCTCGACCGCTTCCTGCGGCAAAAGGAAATCGCCACGGAAGATACCGCCTACACCGATGCCGTTGCCATCACCCTTCTGCTCCCGACCTCGGAGGCGGAGGACATCCTCGCGGAGATCACAGAGCTCACCGCTGCCCGCTGCAAATACGAAAGACAGGAAGAAATCCTTCTTCCTGTCCCCGCAAAATAGGGCGTGTTGATTCATTCACTCAGCCCATCTTCACGGGTCTTGACTGCCCCTGCTGCGTTGACAAATCCTCAGCATAACACCACTATGCTTGCGGTTTGTCGCCTTGCATGGACAGCCAATCCCCACAAATTTGGACTAGGGCGTGTTGATTAATTCCATCCGCCCATCTTCACGGATCTTGACTGTCCTTGCGTCGTTGACAAATCCTCGACATAGCACCGCTATGACTGCGGTTTGTCGCCTAGCAATGGACAGCCAATCCCCGCAAATCTGGACGAATCTCATTTAATCAACACGCCCTAGTATGAAGCGGGGAAGGGGAGGCGAGCTTGCCCTTTGGAAGCGAAGGAATTTGCGCGGATTCTCATGAGTCATGGGGCCAGGGGAGTGTATTGGGTCGGGGGTTGCGTGCGGGACGAGATCCTCGGGCTTTCCCCCAAGGATCATGATATTCTCGTGGAAGGCATCTCCGGAGAGGCGTTCCGGAGGCTCTTTCCCCAGGCTGTTTTGACGGGGAAGAAGTTTCCCGTCTACTGTCTTCCCGTGGATGGGGAGACGATGGAGATTGCTTTTGCCCGGCGGGAAAGGAAGACCGGGGCCGGGCACTGCGGATATGAGGTCGATGCTTCCGTCGATGTCACCCTCGAGGAAGATCTTTTCCGGCGGGATCTGACCATGAATGCCATGGCAAGGGACATCCTGACGGGACGGCTGGCGGATCCCTTTCACGGGATGCGGGATCTCGGGGAGGGGAGGATCCGCGCTGTCTCGGAGTGCTTCAAGGAGGATGCCCTTCGCGCTCTGCGGGCTGCGAGGCAGGCAGCGGCCTACGGATTTGACATTGAGGAAGCCACGGTCCGCATGATGAGGGAATGCAGGGAGGAGCTCGCCCTGGAGCCTTTGGAGCGCGTTGTCCGGGAGATGGAACGGGCCCTTTCCGCGAAGAAGCCCTCTCTGTATTTCCGGTGGCTGGCAAAGGCCGGGCTTCTGGAGACGGTTCATCCGGAGATTTTCCGCCTGATGGGACAGATACAGCCGAAGGAATATCATCCGGAGGGGGATGCCTTTGAACACAGCATGATGGTGCTGGATCGGGTGGCGGAGCGAACAGAGGATGTCAAGACCCGCTTTGCCGCCCTTTTCCATGACATCGGAAAGGGAACGACCCCCAAGGAGGAACTGCCCCGGCACCACGGCCACGACCTCCGGGGGGCGGAGATCGTCCGGGGGTTGCCGCGCCAGTACAAAAAGGAATGGAAGAAGGCCGCAGCCTTTGCCGCAAGGCATCACATGCGGGTTCACGCCATGAGGCGAAAGGGGAAGATCGTCTCCCTGTACGAGGAGCTGCGAAGGAATGCACGGCTTTCCATGGAGGAATTTCGTCGGATCGTCGAGGCGGATCGGGGACTTCGGGGGGGAAACGCCCCTTGGTTTTTGGACGGGAAGATCATGGAGGCGGTGCTTTCTTCCGGGAACTACGCCTTGGAGGGCATGTCCCCGGAGCAGAAGAAGAAGCGGGTCCGGCAGGAGCGGATCCGCATCCTGGCAGGATATGAGCCGAAGAGCGCGGGAGAGAAGCGGCGGGGGGAATGACGTTCGGGAAATTCCCCGATAGGGGCAGGATATT
>CAMIWP010000220.1 GCA_946402475.1 uncultured Selenomonadaceae bacterium | reverse complement strand
CCCGCACGGGACGGCTCATCCGCCACATGGTCCAACTGGCTCTGGACATGGGGGTCGTTCCCCTTCAGGAAGGGGTAGAGACCAAGGAGCATTTCGACTTCCTCAAGTCCATCGGCTGCAAGTGCGTCCAAGGCTACTACTTTGCCAAACCCCTACCGCTGGAGGAGTCCAGGGCCTTCACCCAAGGCAAGGGGCTGGAGTGGGAATAGGACGAAAGACTCAAGGGAATCCCCCCTCCCATGGAGAAATATATCCATACTGAGTATGAATTGGGAGGGGATCCCCTTGAGCATGGTGCGCAGCTCGATCATTGGCATCTTCCTTCTCGCCCTGTTGCTGGGCGGTTGCGGCAGCCGGCAGGATGCGCCTCGGGCCGCAGGAGGAGAGGAGTACGAAAAGGTGCGGCTGGTGATGACCGCCAACGGGACAGAGATCGGCATCGAAACCTTGACGGCCCGAAGATTCGCCGAGGAGGTGAAGAAAGCCTCCGGGGGGAACGTGCTCATCGAGGTCTACCCCAACGATGAGCTGTCGGGGGGCAATACCAACGAGGCCGTGCGCTTCGTGGCAGAGGGCGCCGTGGATCTGGGGGCATACGTGTCCGGAACCATGTCCCTTCTGGATCCCCGGCTGGAGATCGCCACCATCCCCTGGTCCTTTTCCAGCTACCAGGAGGCCCGGCAGATCATTGACGAGTCCGGCGGCGCCTACTACGCGAAGGTGCTCTCGGAATACGGCCTGGTGTATCTGGGATCCACCCACAACGCTATGCGCCAGTTGAGCAGCAACCGCAACCCCGTGCGGGCCCCGGCAGATCTCCAGGGCATGCGGATCCGCGTGCTGGGCGGGGAAGTCTACCGCCTGTTCTTCGCGTCCTTGGGGGCGGAGCCCATCCCCCTGGGCTGGAGCGAGCTCAACATCGCCATCCGTCAAGGCACCATCGAGGGACAGGAAAACGGCTTCTTCCTCATGCAGTCCGGCGGCCTCAACGAGATCCAGAAATACATGACGGTGTGGAACTACCTTTACGAGAACTATCTCTTCGTCATGAATCGAAAGACCTATGACCAACTAGAGCCGAAGACCCAGGCTCTTCTTCACGAAAAGATGAGAGAAGCCTGCGAGTGGAGCCGCGACTATCTGGAAAATGAGGAGAAGCGGATCCGTGCGAGATTTGCCGCAGAGGGTCTGGAGATCACGGAGCTTACCCCGGAGGAGCTGGCGGTCTTTAAGGAATGGGTGAGGCCTCTCCGGGAAAGGCTCAAGAAGAAGTACGGCGAAGAGGCCTGCAGGGCCTTCCGCATTGACATGGAAAAGGAGCATGAGGAGGATCACGGTGAAACAAGTGGCCTATAGGTTTTTCCTGTCACTGCTCTCCTACTGGATCGTAACGGCCTATGCCGGGCAGGTCTTGATCTTTCCCTCGGAGGTCATCCGCCTCTCCGGCTTCCTGCCCCCCGTCCTGGGGCTTATGTGGGGCCCTGTGGCGGCGTTGGGAACCTATCTGGGCGGCCTTCTGGCCGCGCCGGAGGCAAGGGCTTTACTGGAGGGGAGCAGCGCCCTGTCATGGCCCCAATTCCTGTGGCGGGGCAGTTGGGTGTTTCTCGCGGGGTTCCTTCCCTGTTTCCTGTGGCACAGGTGGCACATTTCAGCGGGAGAGCTGGCTTTTTCCCCAAGGGTGCGCATCCTTCGAAAATTCCTTCTCATCCTTTTCGTCACCTTCGTCGCTACTTCCGTGTTCCGGGGGCTCACGGCTGCGCCCTCGGAACTGAATGCCACGGGCTCCTGGCTGGGATCCTGGAGGACGGCGCAGCTTTTGGAGAACATCCTCGCCTGTTTCCTCAACGATTTTCTCGTGGCCGTTTTCCTGGGGCTCCCCTGGTTCTTCCTCCTGATCAGCAGCGGCTATGCCTTTTATCATCCCAAGGGAATCCCCGCAGAAAAGTATTCCGTCTCCCGGCATCTCCCCCCGGGGGATGCCCGCAGGGCATGGGGTCTCCTTCTTGGCTTTTACGCCTTCTTTCCCGCATGGGTTGTCTATCTGGATCTCAGCCAGATCTACGGGATGAACCGCATGGAGACCTGGCTGCGCTTCGTTGCGGAGTGCCTGTCCATGATGGATCTGTACCTGGTGCTGATGATCTACCTGCTGCTGCGTTATCGCCGCTCCATCATGATGGAGATCGTCTTTCTGGTGGCCCTCACCGTGTTCTTTTCCACGGCGGTTCTCGGTTGGGGCAGTTCCGTTGCCCTGAGCCGCTTGGTGGAGAAACATACGAACGACTCCCTGCGGGCCATGAGCATCATCTGCCGGGAGCGGCTGGACCGCACCTTTTTCTGCGCCCGGCAGGCGGTAAGGGGCATGGAGCAGCAAGCCTCCCGAGCCATCGAAAGCTATGACCGGCTGGCGGGGGATCCCTCCTATCGGGAAAGTTATCTGGCTTCCATGGAGCACGCCTTCAGCAATATTGCCATGGGCACCGACGGCAGCATTGCCTTTTACCTGCGGCTGGCGCCGGAGATCGCGGGGCCGAGGGGCGGGTTCTCCATGGGCAGGGAGGATCTTCGCTGGGAGGGGGCTCTGCCTCCCTTCGTGCGACGGAATCCCATCGACCTCTCCCTCTACGCTCCCGATGACGCAAAGAATGTGGGATGGTACTACATCCCCATGAGGACGCGCACCGCCACTTGGATCGAGCCTTACATGGATCCCACGGCAAAGAGCTACGTCATTTCCTACGTGGCTCCCCTGTTCGCTGAGGAGCGCTTCGTGGGCATCATCGGCATGGACATCGACTTCGGCTTCATCATTCAGGAACTCCGGCGCATGTCCATCTACAACTACGGCTACGTCTACATCATGAACCGGAACGGCATCGTGCTCTATCACAAGGATCAGCCCCAGGGCACTCCCTTTCAGCCGAACCCCGAG
>CAMIWP010000219.1 GCA_946402475.1 uncultured Selenomonadaceae bacterium | reverse complement strand
CGGAGGATGCAGCCCCAGATGGCGGTAAGTCACGGCCCTGGGGAGATCTACCGCCATCGGGGAAGAGGCGGCGTGCTCAACAGCTCCCTCTTGGCCGTCGGCATGCGGGAGGGCCCCTGCTCTCGGGAAATGCCTTCGGAGGAGGAGCCGGGAGAGGAGCAGACCGGCGGCCCCATTCCCCTTTCCGCGCGGCTGGCGGCTTTTCTGGAGGCCACCACCAGGGAACTCAGGGAGTCGAACCGGGAGCTTCGGGACATGGCGGAGATCGCCAAGTCGGCCAGCATGGCCAAGTCCCAGTTCCTTTCCAACATGAGCCATGAGATCAGGACACCCATCAACGCCATTCTCGGCATGGACGAGATGATCCTCCGGGAAACCGGGAACGAGACGGTTCTCGAATATGCGGAAAATATCCGCATGGCGGGAAGCAATCTTCTGGGCATCATCAACGATATTCTGGATTTCTCCAAGATCGAGTCGGGCAAGCTGGCCATCCTTCCCGTGGAGTACGATATGAGCTCTCTCCTCAACGATTTGGTGAATATGATCCAGAAGCGGGCGGAGGACAAGGGCCTGAGTTTTGCGGTCAATACGCCCCCTCATCTGCCGAGGCTTCTTCGGGGGGATGAGCTTCGCATCAAGCAGGTGGTCACGAATATTCTCACCAATGCGGTGAAGTACACGGAAAGGGGCTTTGTGTACCTCTCCGTGGACTACGAGCGGAAGGACGGGGAGCGGATTCTTCTCAAGATCAGCGTCAAGGACAGCGGTATCGGCATCAAGGAGGAGGATCTCAAGAAGCTGTTTGCCGCCTTCGAGCGCATCGAGGAGGAGCGGAACCGTTCCATCGAGGGAACGGGACTGGGCATGAACATCACCCAGAAGCTTCTGGATCTCATGGGTTCAAGGCTTACGGTGGAGAGCGTGTACGGAAAGGGATCCACATTTTCCTTCGGACTGGAGCAGGAGGTGGTGGACTGGGAACCCATGGGGGATTTCGATGAGGCATACCATCGTTCCTTTGCCCAGCGCAAGGCCTACAGCGAGGAATTTACCGCCCCGGAGGCCCGCATCCTCGTGGTGGATGACACCCCCATGAATCTCACGGTGGTCAAGGGCTTGCTGAAGCGGACGAAGGTGCAGATCGACACGGCGGAGAGCGGCAGGGAGTGCTTGAGGATGGCGGCCGGGAAGACCTATGACATGATCTTTCTGGATCACCGCATGCCGGAGATGGACGGCATCGAAACCCTGCGGCGCATGCGGGAAGAGAAGGGGAATCCCAACGGGGATACGCCGGTCATCTCCCTCACGGCGAATGCCGTCTCCGGCGCCAGGGAGGAATACCTGGCTGCCGGGTTCAGGGACTATCTGGCAAAGCCCATCGACGGGCACCAGCTGGAGCTCATGATGCTGAAATACCTGCCGCCGGAAAAGGTGCGAGTCAAGGAGTAGTCCCGTCGTGGAAGCTGCGGGGACAACTGCGTTATCAATAAGGAGAACTCAAATGAAAAAAAATCTGTTGTTTATCACCAAGGGCAAGTCCTTCATGGCGAACACCATCGACAAGAATCTGCGGGATGCCCATTACGAAGTGGCTCATGTGGAGCCTGAGATATCCGACCTGAACGAGCGTCAGAGGGACGCGGATCTGTTCCTGTTTTTATTGGGTCCCTTCGTGGACGATGTGGCAACCTCCACCTTCCTGGTCTACCTCAAGGACATCTGTACGGAGGAGGACAAGCTCTTGGTGCTCGTCGGTACGGCGGCGGAAATCGCCGCTGTGGAGGAGATCGTTCCCGTTGCCCTGGTGGCGGCTACTTTCGAGCGTCCCTTCGATATGAAAAAACTGGTGGAGCAGATGGATTGGCTGCTTCAGGCGAACGACAACTTTTCCCGGCGGAAGAACATCCTTCTGGTGGACGATGACGGCACTTTCCTGAAAATGGTGAAGGACTGGCTTTCCTCCAAGTACCGGGTGACCATCGTCACATCGGGAGCCCAGGCTCTCATGTACATCGCCGACAACAAGCCGGATCTCATCCTGTTGGATTACGAGATGCCTGTGACCAGTGGCCCACAGGTTTTGGAGATGATCCGCAGCGAGGTCAAGGTGGATTCCATTCCGGTCATCTTCCTCACCGGCAAAGGGGACCGGGAGAGCGTCATGAAGGTTCTGGCCCTCAAGCCCGACGGCTACTTGCTGAAGTCCATGGCTCGGGACAAGCTGGTGGCCGCCGTGGATGACTTCTTTGAGAAAAAGAAGTACCGGGATCTCCACGACAACAACATATGATATCTCGGGGTTGCGAAGAGTCATCCCTTATCTCTATCGGGACTTTTTCGTTGCCATGATCTACTAAAATCTTCTTTGAAATTTGGCCGGAATTAAGGTATGATATAAGTAGTATAATTTTCCAAGGGGTGTTGATCTTGTTGCGCATACCGGTCAAAAAGCTCAAGGCGGGAATGGTGGTATCCCAGAGCATTTATAATAAGGAAGGCGGAAGTTACTTGGTCAAAGGGCAGCCGTTGACGTTACAGTATATCCAACGGCTGAAGAAAATCGGGATTTCCTCCGTATCCGTTACCTCCACGAATCCGAATTTCAAGCTCATGCCCCCCGAGGACATCGTCCAGGAAACCACTCGGATCGACGCTATCCAACATATTTGCGATGCTTTTCAGGATGTGGAGAATACGGGGCAGTTGGATGTGGATACGGTGCAGAATGTGTCGGATCACATTCTCTTCGATGTCATCCAGCGCAGGGAGAATCTTGTGCAATTGACGGATATCCGCCTTCATGACACCTACACCTTCGCGCACAGCGTCAGTGTCGCCATTCTTTCCGCCATGCTAGGCCTCCTGTGCCACTATACGAAGCAGGATCTGGCTCTTTTGACCCTTGGCGCCCTTCTCCACGACTTGGGCAAGATCAAGATTGCATCCGACATTCTCAAC
>CAMIWP010000218.1 GCA_946402475.1 uncultured Selenomonadaceae bacterium | reverse complement strand
GGGAAGGGCAAAGGCTCCGCCGGGAGATCCCTGCCTGGGCTTGTTCATGAAGTCCGGCGTATCCAGGTTGAACCCCTTCTTAACGGCTTCCTGGCTCTTGGGCACTTCCGCCTTCGGCGCCTTCAGCGCCATGCTTCCCGCAAAATCCGTTGCGATAATGGTAGCCTGGATGACATTCTTCATCTCGTTGTTGACCACAACGCCGAATATGATATTCACCTCAGGATCCGCATTGTCGAAAATGTACTTCGTCGCCACATTCACATCGCAAAGAGTCAGTTTCTCATTGGCCGTGATGTTCAATATGATGCCTCTGGCTCCCTTCAGGGACTTGTCGATGAGAGGGCTCTCCACCGCAGCCTTGACGGCAGCCACGGCGCTGTCCGTGCTCTGCCCGATGCCGAGCAGGGCATCGCTGCTCTCGCTCTGCCGGAAAATGGTGGTGACATCGGCAAAGTCCACATTGACGATCCCTGTGGTCAAGATCAGCTCCGCCACGCAGCGTATGGCCTGCTTCAGGACCTCATCCGCCGACTCAAAGGCGTTGACGATAGACATGGAGGAATTCTCCGGCAACTTCATGAGATTATCATTCTGCACGGCGATCAGAGCATCCATATGGGATTGCATCTTAACGATCCCTGCCTCAGCGGTCCGCTTCTTCCTCGCGCCCTCAAAAGTAAAGGGCATGGTGATCACGCCGATGACCAGAACCCCCAGCTCCTTCGCGATGCGCGCCACGATGGGTGCGGCGCCGGTACCGACACCGCCCCCCATGCCCGCCGTAACGAAAATGAGATCCGCCCCTTGCATCATGGCTTTGATCTTGTCCTCATCCGCTTTGGCAGCCTGTTCCCCCAAAGCCATGTTGCCGCCAGTGCCCCGCCCCTTCGTAATGGCTTCGCCGATCTGCAGCGTTTTGACGCCGGCGCCTTCCATGATAGCCAACTGCTTCTCATCCGTGTTCACTGCCACCAGCTCTATATCGAGAAAATCACTCTTTGCCATGCGCAACAACACGCTGTTGCCGCCGCCGCCTACACCGAAGACCTTGATCGTGACGATTGCTCTTCGGAGTTCTGTGTCTTCTGCTATCATAGAAATAAGGCCCTCCCACTCATGCTTTCATTCCTGATGATGAAAAAAGATACCCTTTATAATCTATACCTCATTCGTGATTTTTTTATGAAACCCTTCTCGTATGGGAAAATTTCTCACCGACGCCGCTTTCTCAAAAAGCCTCCTGCCTGCGTCGCGATCATTCCCGTCGCCATGAGGACACAGCCGCAGATTTCCATGCCACTCATGATCTCTCCCAGGATAATCCAACTGGCCAATGCACCAAAGACCGCTTCGAAGCTCATGATGATGGCTGCGTGGGACGGCTCTGCGTACTTCTGCCCTACGATCTGCAAGGTGAAAGCCACCCCCGCCGACATGACTCCGCCGTAAAAAATCGCAAAGGCCGCGGACAGGACAGCGTCCCATTGCAGATTTTCCAGTGCCAGAGCCACAAAGAAGCTGAAGAGAGCACATATCCCGACCTGGGCCGCCGATAGCTCAATGGCATCTACCCGTTTGGCAAAACGATCAATGAAGAGGATGTGTGCCGTCCAGAAAAAAGAGCTGACAAGAACGAGACCGTCTCCCATCCCCAAGGCCGATTCTCCCCGAATGGAAAGAAAGTAGAGCCCCGTGACGGCAAGAATGGCTCCCACCCAATTCTCCACGCGGATGCGTCTTCCCCACAGGACAGAAAAGATGGGCACAAAAATGATGTAAAGACAGGTGATAAAAGCGGTTTTTCCCGCCGTTGTGTAAAGCATCGCCACCTGCTGAAAGGATGTGGCGACGAACATGATACAACCCGCCCCGAGGCCCGCCTTCCACCCGGCTTCATAGGTCCCCGCCCGTTGGGCGCTCCGGCGCGGTTCCCGATAGAAATACCAAAGGAAAATCAGGGACGCAAACCCAAGAAGATAGCGGCATGCCGCGTAACTGAAGGGCCCCAGGTTGTCCATGCCCGTCATCTGAGCAACAAAGGTCGTTCCCCAAAGAAACGCCGCCGTCAATAAAAATAAATTGCCCCGAAGTCGCACGATTCCACATCCTTTTCCGTCATGGACACAATGACATGAAGAACTCCCCCATGATGAGAATTCCCTACGGTTTCTCATGGGGGAGCATGACATAGTGTCTTCCCAACAAGGGATATATAACGAGTGAAGTATCACTCGTCCTTTGCAGGCAGAGGCATCCACGCGAATGACAGGCGGGAACGAATATCTCCCGCCTCGTTGCGACGCAAAGCCAAGGCGCTACTCTTCTCTAAAAGGATCGGGAAATAGGGAATGAACTGCCCTCCTGCATCAGCCCCTTTTTCATGCATTTTCCCGTCGGCAGCTCCTGCGGTACGCATCGACAATGCTCCTCAGTTCCCGCGTGTCGATCTCGCATTCCCGCCCCATGATGTCATCCGCAATCACGGTGACGTTCCGGGAGATCTCAAGGCTGAAAGCGTTCCCTGAAAAAGCGCCGGATTCTTTTCCTCCGGCGCAGACCTCATCCAGCGCCTCCGCGATCTCTTCCCCAAAGCTCCTGGCCTCCGCCAGAAGGAAGGTTCCCACCAGTTCGTAAGCCTTGTCCTTGAACCTCGCCACGGGAACCGGATGCCTCTCCCGGGACATTTCGATCTCGTATTCTATCATGAGTTCTTCTTCCCCGTATAAATCGGATACGCGGTGAGAATCTTCTTCTTCTCCGTCAGATACATATCGATCTCCAGATCCCCGAAGTAGCCGATCCAAAGATCCCCATGGGGATTCTCGGGGTTGCTCACGGCATCCCGATAGGCTGCGTTGATGGCGTCCACCACCTCCTGGGGAGACCAGGCTTCCGGATAGAAGGAGCTGAATCCGTTCTTCCTGACATCTCCCACCTCCACCTTTGCCGTGAAAACGGCGTGGCGGTCGG
>CAMIWP010000217.1 GCA_946402475.1 uncultured Selenomonadaceae bacterium | reverse complement strand
TTGAACAATTGCGTTATAATGCAAAAAGATTTGGATTCTGTGGGAGGGTTTCACGTGTTGAAGGGAAATAAAATTTTGGACGGAGTTCTTGAGGAATTCGGCAAGTTGGCGGCAATCCCGAGAAAAACCGGGCACGAAAAGGCCGTCAGTGATTTCCTTAAGAGATACCTAGAGGAAATGGGACTTTCCGTGGTACAGGACGAAGTATTCAATATCATAGCGGATCAAGCGGCATCTCCCGGTTGCGAGGATGTTCCGCTGACGATCCTGCAGGGGCATATGGATATGGTCTGTGTGGCCGAGAAAGGATATGCCTTCGACCCACTGAAGGACCCCATCAAGCTGAAGCGGACGGAGGAATACCTTGAGGCGGAGGGCACCAGTCTTGGGGCAGATGACGGCATCGGGCTGGCAGAGATACTGTATCTTCTGAAAAATCAGGAAAAACACGGACCCCTTCGGGTCATCTTTACGGTGGACGAAGAGGTGAGCATGGCCGGAGCTCGGCACTTGGACAAGAAGTATCTGGAGGATGGGAGCTTCCTCATTAACTGCGATTCCGAGAATTACGACGTGTTGACGGTAGGGTGTGCAGGTAGTGCATCCCTCGATTTTTCCCGTCGGATGAAACAGGTTTCTCCAAGGGGGAGCAGATGTTGGAACCTGGAAATCGGCGGACTCAAGGGAGGTCATTCCGGAGAGAGCATCGGAGATGGCAGAGGCAATGCCATCCGCAGTTTGGCTGCAGCCATTTGCGCTCTTCTGGAGAAGGGCACTTTGGAGCTTGCGTCCATAGAAGGAGGCCGGGCCAGCAACGTCATCCCGTCAATGGCGGAGGCGTGCATCGTCACGGATCTTTCGGAGGGCGCGTTGAATGAGGTATTGAGAGAGCAGGAAGATGGTTTCCGCCAGATGTACGGCCCGGCGGATGAAGCACATTTTTCGTTGAAGGCAATGGATTTGCCGGAAAAAGTGTTTTCATCGGAGGATACGCTACGTCTTCTTCGCCTCATCCGAATCATCCACGTCGGCGTTTACGCCATGAATCAGCTCTCTCCCAACCTTGTGGAGACATCGGCAAATCTTGGCATCATTCGGACGGAAGGCGAAACGGTTTCCCTGAATATCATGCCTCGTTCCGCATGTGATAGGAAACTGGAGGATTTCTGTCGCATCGGAGAGGATTGGGGAAGTCTCTCTGGCTTTGAAGCCCGGGTGGGTATGAAGTCTCCGGGATGGTGTGAGAAAAAGGACAATCGCCTTGCAAAGCTTATGGCAGAGATTTTTCAGGAGCAGAACGGGAAGCCCATGAAAGAGGAGACCATCCATGCAGGGGTGGAATGCGGCTGGCATTTCCGCAAGAACCCGGATCTTGACATCGTGTCCACCGGAGTCACCACCCAAGAGATTCACAGCCCCAGGGAAAGACTCCTTCTCTCCACGGTGGAACCTCATGTTCGCCTTATTGCCGAGACTCTGCGAAGGATTTCCGACAACTTCAAACCATGACTATGTAAATGGAAGGCGATGCCGTACGGCATCGCCTTCCATTTAGGGTTTATTACTTCAGATGCATATAGCGGATAGACCGTCCTGTTCCTTATCTTCCCCAATATCCTTCTTCAACCAGCTTGCGGAGTTTAGACATTTATGAAGGGAACGGAACGACATTTTCGCACCCCTCATGCCAGCCATGCTGTGACTGCCGCAGTGCATCATAATAAGCATTTTTGTGCTTGGTTCGCAGGGGTTTGATTTTGTTTAGTACAGGGAATTCCTTTTTACGATGCCCGGGCTTTTTGCACGACGTTCATGGCATCTTCCATATTCATGACGATCTCTCTCGGTTTGCTGCCCATGGACGGTCCTACGATGCCCATTTGCTCCATGGTGTCGATGAGGCGAGCCGCTCTGGTATAGCCCACGCGGAACCGGCGCTGTACATTGGATGCCGATGCCTGTCCTGTGGACATGACGAGTTCCACAGCTTCCTCCAAGAGTTCATCTACCTTCGGGACATCCTTGTCCTCCTTTCCCTTTTTTCCGGATTCCTCTTGGGCCATGGCATTCTCGGTGAAGTTGATGATCTCTTCATCGGCCTCCGCTTCCTGTCCCTGGCTGCGGATGAAGTCCAGAAGCATCTCTACTTCCTCATCGCTGATGAAGGCTCCCTGTACACGGCGGGGTTTTGCCGAGCCTACGGGATAAAAGAGCATATCGCCTTTGCCGAGGAGTTTCTCCGCACCGCTGGAATCCAGAATGGTTCGGGAGTCAATCTGAGAGGAAACCGCGAAGGAAATGCGAGAAGGAATGTTTGCCTTGATGATGCCTGTGATGACATCCACAGAAGGTCGTTGGGTTGCAAGGACGAGATGTATGCCCGCCGCGCGGGCCTTTTGAGCCAGGCGGCAGATGGCATCCTCCACGTCGTGGGGAGCCACCATCATAAGGTCCGCCAGTTCGTCGATGATGATGACGATGGAGAACATCTTGTCATCGGGGAATTTGCTATTGTAAGTTTCCATGTTTCTGACGGTGTTTTCGGCAAATTTCGCGTAGCGCTTCTCCATTTCCTGTACTGCCCAATTCAGCACAGAGGCCGCTTTTTTCGCGTCTGTCACCACGGGCACCATGAGATGGGGAATTCCGTTGTAATTGGAAAGTTCTACCATCTTCGGATCAATGAGGATGAACTTCACCTCATCGGGCTTCGCTTTGAAGAGGATGCTTGTGATGAGGGTGTTTACGCACACGGATTTGCCGGAGCCGGTGGCGCCTGCCACCAAAAGGTGCGGCATCTTCGCCAGATCCGCGAAGATAGCTTGTCCACCAATGTCCATGCCGAGTCCTACCGTGAGTTTGGACTTCGCTGTGGAAAATGCCTCGTTTTCCAAGACTTCTCGAAGCTGAACGCCTTCCAGCTCCTTATTGGGCACCTCGATGCCGATGGCAGATTTCCCCGGAATAGGCTCA
>CAMIWP010000216.1 GCA_946402475.1 uncultured Selenomonadaceae bacterium | reverse complement strand
ACCGGTGACCTTATCCTTACCAAGGATACGCTCTGCCGACTGAGCTACATCAGCATGTCAGCATTTTGGTTGCGGGGATAGGACTTGAACCTATGACCTTCGGGTTATGAGCCCGACGAGCTACCAACTGCTCCACCCCGCGATATCCAATCGTCGGCTGACAAGAAAGTATTATAGCGTATCGAATCGGATTTGTAAAGGCTTTTTTTCATTCTCCCAAAAAATTTCCTTTCTCTCTGTCCTTGCATGTACAACAACAAGTAATTGACTTTTTCCCCGGCATGCTATAAAGTTGACCTCGTGGGCATCCCGCTGTGAATTCTCATGGAATCCTAATCTGCATGCAGAATATTTACAGCCGCTCCCCCTACTATATATGCATAACAATTGAGGTGATCGAATCGATGAAGGTTTCCATCCTTGCCAGCGGCAGCAAGGGAAACGCAATTTTTGTGGAATTGGATGGAACCCGCCTTCTGGTGGATGCCGGCATCAGTGCCACTCGCATCAAGCGACGACTCATGGAGCAAGACGTGGAGGCCGCGAAACTTGATGGCATTCTGGTGACCCATGAACATGCGGACCACGTGAGCGGGCTTCCTACGCTCTCCAAATGGTATCACCTGCCCATCTTCACTCGTCGGGAAACCATCGAGCACATGCCCTGCCGAGGGAAAATTCCTTCGGGATGCTTTCACGCCATCGACGGGGATTTTCGGATAGGCTCCGTCAGGGTTCATCCCTTCTGCATTCCCCACGACGCAGCGGCTCCCGTGGGCTATCGCCTTGAAGGAACGGAAACCTGCGTGATTGCCACGGATCTGGGCTTCGTGACCGGCAGCGTCCAAGCCGCCCTGGAGGATGCCGATGTGATGGTACTGGAGGCGAACCACGATCCCGCGCTCCTGAAGCAAGGCTCCTATCCATGGCCCCTCAAACGACGCATTCTCTCGAATCGCGGGCATCTGGCCAACAGTGATGCTGCGTGGGCGCTTGTCCGGCTTCGCCGGAAACCGCAGCGAGTATTCCTGGCACACCTTTCGGAAGAAAACAATCGCCCGGAATTGGCAAGGGAAACCGTGCAGGGCATTCTGGAGAGACAGGGCGTGAAAATTCCCTTGTCTCTGGCATCCCAGGATGAAACCGTATCCTTTGCCGCAAGAGCTATTCTTCCTTAAAAGTGATGACTGGCTCAAAAGAATTATATTTTAAGATACAAGGAGGAAATCAAAGATGAAGAACATCATGGGAAGACATTGGAAGAGCTATGCCGGAACAGTGGCGGCCGTGGCTCTCTTGGGAACCGTTTACTTTACGGGCTGCGCCTTCGGGGCAGCAGGAGACAACTCCGCAGGGGGTACTGCCTCCTCTTCCTCCTCTTCCTCCTATTCCGGTGAAAACATCTCCGATGCCCGCAATACTCCGGTGGTTCGCGCGGCAAAGACTGTAGGTCCCACGGTGGTGGGCATCACCAATAAGGCCATCGCCCGGGATTGGTTCAACAACCCAGTGCAAACGGAGGGCGTCGGATCCGGTGTCATCTTCAAAAGCGACGGCTATATCGTCACCAACAACCACGTCATCGAGGGAGCCAAGGAACTCATCGTCTCCCTGGCAGACGGGCGCAGCCTCAAGGGCAAGTTGGTGGGCGCGGATGCCCTGACGGACATCGCCGTGGTGAAGGTAGAGGCCAGTGACCTGCCCGCAGCCGCTTTCGGCAACTCCGATGAGGTGGTGGTGGGCGAACCCGCCATTGCCATCGGCAATCCCCTGGGCCTCGAGTTCCAGGGCAGCGTCACCGCCGGTGTGATCAGCGCCCTGAACCGCACCTTGGACATCAGCGATCGCCGGGTCAAGCTCATCCAGACGGATGCGGCCATCAATCCCGGCAATTCCGGCGGCGCTCTGGTGAATGCTGACGGGAAGGTCATCGGCATCAACAGTGCCAAACTTGCGGCCAACGGCGTCGAGGGCATGGGCTTTTCCATTCCCATCAACACCGTCCAAACCATTATTGACGAGCTCATGTCAAAGGGCTACGTGGCAAGGCCTTATCTCGGCGTCACCATCTTCGACAAGGAAACGGCGGCTCGTTACGGCTACCAACTCAACATCAGCAAGGGCGTCTATGTCTACCGCGTCTCCCTGAACGCTCCTGCGGGAAAGGCCGGGATCCAGCCCGGCGATGTCATCCTGCAACTGGACGGCAAGGAAGTGAACAGCGTGACGGAACTTCGGAATGCCATCGCCGACCACAACGTGGGTGACAAGGTGACGCTGGTCATTGACCGCAACGGGAACCAGCAGACGGTGGAAGCCGTTCTGGAAGAAGTGCCCCAGGACGGAAATTGATGCGAATCACTATCATAGCGGCAGGTAAACTCAAGGAAAAATATCTTCGACTGGGCACAGATGAATTCACAAAGCGCATACTCCCCTTCGCCCGGCTGGAAATCCGGGAAATTCAAGAGGAACGGATGCCGGAAAATTTCTCCCCCGCAGAAAGGGATCGAATCCTTCAAAGAGAGGGAACGCGGCTCCTCCGCCAGGTTCCGGAAGAAAGTTATCTCTTCGTTCTGGATGTCTTCGGAAAGGAACTATCTTCCGAAGCTCTGGCAAAAAAAATCTCCAGCTTGGCCCTGACCGGCCAGAGTCACATCTCCTTTCTCATTGGCGGCGCTTTCGGTCTTTCCCGAGAGGTACGAGATGCCGCCGATATGCTCCTGAGCTTTTCACGGCTCACCTTCACCCACCAGATGGTTCGTCTTCTCTTAGTAGAACAGCTTTACCGCGCTTTCAAGATCAATCGGGGCGAGAAATATCATTGGTAAGAAGAACCCGCCGGACAGATTCCGGCGGGTTCTTCTTACACAAAAAGACCTGCGGAAACATGCACTCCGCAAGCCTTGGATTTCTTGGTATGGTGCGATTGGGGCGATTCGAACGCCCGACCTACTGCTTAGGAGGCAGTTGCTC
>CAMIWP010000215.1 GCA_946402475.1 uncultured Selenomonadaceae bacterium | reverse complement strand
GATGCATCCAAATGGCATGGAGCCCTGAATAGCAGAGCACCACCTCCCAGACGCTTTTTGCTGCCGGATCTCTCTCAAATACGACACGGATATCCCTGCGGATCCGTGAAAAAAAACTCATGAAAAAGCTACCTCATTTCTTGAAATCTATGCCCTGCATGGACTCATCATAGACGCGATAACAGGAACGGCCTGCCGTCTTCGCCTGATAGAGTGCCGCATCGCTCTTCTGCAGCAACAGATCGACGGGCTCGCCCTCCCCCGATGAGGCGGCCACTCCCGCACTGATGGTCAGCTTCTCAAGACACGCATCCGTCCGATAGATGGCGACGAGTTGATCCATGAAAGCCGTCAGCCGTTTTTCCACCTCATCCATTGCCGTATTCCCCGGCAAAACCACCAAAAACTCGTCCCCTCCCATACGGACATTCAATCCGTCAGAAAAGGAAGATTTCAGGACCTCGGCCAGAATGAGCAGAGCCGCATCTCCCGTCTGATGCCCCCAGGTATCGTTGACCTCCTTGAAATGGTCGAGATCCAAAGACACAAAAACAAACCTCCGGCCACTACCCAATCCCTCCAGATATTCCTGGAAGTGGCGACGGTTGGCAAGCCCCGTCAATGCATCCTTTCGCGCCATGCCGAGAATCGTGTTCTGGTACTCGAAGAGCCTGTCCCGCATTTCCTGCATCGCTCTTCCCATAACCCCAAGCTCATCTTTCCGAAGCGCGAGTTTCCGCACGTTCTCCGCAGCAGCCTCATCCATGGAAAGATCGCCGGATCCCATCTTGCGCAACTGATCCGTAATGGCGAGGATGGGCCTTGACATGTTTCCTCCGATGTAGAGGGACATGAGTACAAACAGGCCTTGTAGCAGAACAAGGATGAAGATCGCGCCATAGATCCTGTCCTGGAAGCGTTTGTCCAAAAGTGCCTTTCTCTCATCCACCATGCGGTCGATGCTGTCCGTCCAAGAGCCCGTGCCGATGATCCACCCCCAAGGCTCGAAGAATGCCCCGTAGGCCCGCTTTGGCATGGGAATCACCTCCCCGGGTTTCGGGAACATGAAATTCGTATAGCCACCACCCGGCTGCTTTGCATTTTCTATGATCTCCGCCACGAAGCGCTTTCCCGTGGGATCCGTGGCATCCATGCGTGGCTTTCCCTCGGCGACCGTCCCCATGAGAACGACATTGACCCCCTCCTCCGTGTCAATCCAAAAATAGCCTTCTCCATTGTCATAGCGAAAAGCGCGCACAAGATCCGCAGCTTCCCTCTTTGCTTCCTTCTCCGTAAGCAACCCCAGTTGTTGTTTTGCATAAAGCTCCCGCAGCGTGCTCATAGCGATTTGCGTCTCATTCAACAGACGAACATCCACAAGAGACTCCAAATCTTTCCGATAGGCCTGCACCTGCCCCCGGTTTTCCTGCACAATATAATAGATAAGAATCCCGCCCAGAAAACAGGTCGTCAAAAAAGAGACGAGAAGCGTGACATAAATCAACCCTCCGCGCATGGAGCTGGCATAAAGCATACCCATCCACCCCGCTTATCGCATCCAATCGTTACACACTCTCAATGCCGGCTACCGCATAGGCAGAAATTCCCTCCTCCGATCCCGTGAAACCCAGTTTTTCCTCCGTCGTGGCCTTCACATTGACCTGATCCGCCGCCACCCCGAGGACCTCGGCGATGTTTTCGTTCATCTGCGGGATGAAGCCCATGAGCTTCGGCCTCTGGGCCACAATGGTAGCGTCCACATTTCCCACCTCATATCCCTTCTCGCGGATGAGTTCTGCAACCCTGGCCAAGAGTTTTCGGCTGTCCGCTCCTTCATAAGCCGGATCCGTATCCGGGAAATGCCGCCCGATATCCCCGAGAGCCGCTGCCCCCAAGAGAGCATCGGATACGGCATGGAGCAACACATCCGCATCCGAGTGCCCCAGCAATCCCATGGAATGCGGGATCTCCACACCGCCCAAAATCAGTTTTCTTCCTTCCACCAAACGGTGGACATCATATCCCATGCCAAATCTCGTCATATATCCACCCTCCCGTCTCTCACTGAGGAAGGATCTTCCCCAGCACCTTTTTTGCCGCAGCCTTGGTGCGCTTCAGCCTCTGCTTCTGGAGGAACGCCTCGGCAATCAGCATGTCCTCCGGGGTCGTCACCTTGATGTTGCGATAGTCGCTCTCCACCACTCTCACGGGAACCCCCAGCCTCTCCACAAGGCTGGAATCGTCCGTTCCCAAAAAACCGTCCTCCTCTGCCTTTCGATAGGCTTCCAGCAGGATATCCCTGCGAAATCCCTGGGGTGTCTGGACTTCCCACAGCATCTTTCTCGGCGGTGTCTCCTTAACGATACCGTCCTCATCAACGATCTTCACCGTGTTTTTTTCCGGAACGGCCGCAATGGCACCCCCCACCTCTCTCGCTCCCGCTACCACCCGGTCGATGGTCTCGATGCTGGTAAGGGGGCGGGCGGCATCGTGGACGAGAATGATCTCGGATTCCTTCGGGACTACCGCCAGCCCGTTGGCAATGGAATACTGACGCTCGGAACCTCCTGCCACCACTTGGTAGGGCTTGAGTCCCGGAACTGCCTTCAGAATCTTTCGGATGAGGGAAACCTCCTCCGCCGCCACAACGACCACCAGATGATGGATGTTCTTCGAACGCGAGAAACGCTGCAAAGTATGCACGAGAATCGGCTTTCCCAACAGATCGAGAAAAACCTTATTGATTCCCACGTTCATGCGGCGTCCTTGTCCTGCCGCAGGGAATACCGCCGTAACCATATGGAAAGCCCCCCAGAATCTGATTCCCTTATCATACTATAAAAAAGCGGAAAATACCACCTTGCCGGAAACCACCGTGGCAAAGATTTCCAGATTATCCTCAAAGAGGACGAAATCCGCCCGTTTTCCCGCTTCCACGGAGCCGGCGTCCCCGTACACTCCCAGTTCCTCCGCCGGCGTCCTCGA
>CAMIWP010000214.1 GCA_946402475.1 uncultured Selenomonadaceae bacterium | reverse complement strand
AGGCATCACCACCTTGGAGGACAAGAGCTGCGGATGCGTGCAGAAGGGGGGGACGGCACCCATCGAGGATGTTCTGGGCTACGGAGATCCTGTGAAGACCAGGGGACTGAACCTTCTTTACGGGCCTGGGAATGATCTGGTTTCCAGCACGGCCCTTTCAGCAGCGGGTGCCTGCATGATCCTCTTCACCACGGGACGGGGCACTCCCTTCGGGTCCCCGGTTCCCACCCTCAAGATCGCCACCAACAGCCAGATGGCGGAGCGGAAGGGGAATTGGATCGACTTTAACGCAGGCACGGTGGTGGAAGGCGAATCCCTGGAGGAGACAGGGCGGCGGCTCATGGACATGGTATTGCAAGTAGCGTCGGGCAAGAAGACGAAGAATGAGGAAAATGGCTATCGGCAGATCTCTATTTTTAAGGACGGCGTTGTGCTCTGAGGGCACGGAAAGGATGTTGAACAATGAAGGACTTTATGGATGCCGGTTTCATGCTGCGGAACAAGACGGGGCAGAGGCTTTATGAGGAGTATGCCAAGGATCTTCCCCTCGTGGATTATCACTGCCATATTTCTCCGAAGGAGATCTACGAGGATCGCCGCTTCCAGAACATCGCCCAGATCTGGCTGGGTGGGAGGAACGATGACGGCACGTACTTCGGCGATCATTACAAGTGGCGCGTCATGCGCTCCAATGCGGTTCCCGAGGATTCCATCACGGGGAGCGCGGATCCCTACGAGAAGTTCTCCGCCTTCACGAAGTCCTTGGAGATGGCCATCGGCAATCCCATGTACCACTGGTGCAACCTTGAGCTCCACAAGTATTTCGGCGTGACGGAGCCCCTGACGGAGGCCAATATGAAGGCCGTGTGGGAAAAAGCGAACACCATGCTCCGGGAGGATCCCAATATGTCCGTGCGGGGACTGATTCGCCAGTCGAAGGTCGCTTACATCGGAACCACGGATGATCCTGTGGACTCCTTGGAATGGCATGAGAAAATCGAGGCGGACGGCACCATTGATTTCAAGGTATGCCCCTCCTTCCGTCCCGACAAGGCTGTCAATATCTCGAAGAAGGGTTTCGCGGAGTACATGGCTGCTCTTGCGGCCAGCGTGGGGAAGAAATCCCTTGACAGCGTACAGGACGTGCTGGACGCGCTGACGGAAAGGATCGGCTACTTCAAGAAGCACGGCTGCCGGGCCAGCGACCACGGCCTTGACTATGTGATGTTCCGTCCGGCGGATATGGAGACGGTCAACAGCATTTACAAGAAGGCCCTCTCCGGAGAGGCAATCACCCAGGAAGAGGCTGAGGCGTACCAGACGACGGTGCTCCTGCACCTCGCGAAGCAGTACCATAAGAATGGGATCGTCATGGAGGTTCACTACTCCTGCAGCCGGGACAACAATGAGAAGATGTTTGCCCTGCAGGGGCCGGATACGGGCTTTGACATGATCGCCCAGACCACCTGCATCGGAAACCTCGCGAAGTTCATGAGCGAGCTCTACAAGACCGGAGAGCTTCCCAAGATGATCCTGTTCTCCCTGGACAGCACGGATTTCGACCGCATCGGGACCCTGATGGGATGCTTCCAGTCCGACGAGACGCCGGGGAAGATCCAGATGGGGTCCGCCTGGTGGTTCCTGGATACGAAGGATGGCATGGAGAAGCAGATGCGTTCCCTGGCAAGGCTTTCCCTCTTGGGGAATTTCGTGGGCATGCTGACGGATTCCCGCTCCTTCCTCTCTTATACGCGGCATGACTACTTCCGCAGGATCCTCTGCAACATCATCGGCGACTGGGTGGAGAATGGGGAGTATCCTTGCCACGAGGCATCCCTGAAGAAGATCGTGGAGGGCATCAGCTACAAGAACGCTGTTCGCTACTTCAATATCTGATGGGAGGAAAGGGCATGAAGAAGCCTTTGGATTTAGTGGCGTTGGGGGAGGTCTTGATGCGCCTTTCCCCCGCCGGGAACGAGCGCTTTTTGCAGGGGAAGACCTTCATCCGCCACATTGGCGGCGCGGAGCTGAATGTGGCGGCCGTGGTCGCCCAGCTTGGCCTTCGGGCGGGCATCGTTTCCAAGCTCCCCGCCAACGACATGGGGGGGTATGCCAGAAACCGCATCCGCTCCACGGGGGTACGGGACGATTATCTGGTCTACGATGAGGAGAAGGATGCCCGCCTCGGGGTCTACTACTACGAGACGGCGGCCAGTCCCCGCAAGCCCAGAGTGGTCTACGACAGGAGCCATTCCTCTTTCTGTAAGCTCCGCAAGGAGGATTTTGAGGATTCCATGTATGAAGCCCGCTGTTTCCACACCAGCGGCATCACCTTGGCCCTGGGGGAAGAGGTGAGGGAAGAGGCCGTGGCCATGATGAAGAAGTTCAAGGAGAAGAAGGCTCTGATCTCCTTCGATGTCAATTTCCGGGGGAATCTCTGGACTGGAGACGAGGCCAGGGAGTGCATCGAGAAGATCCTTCCCTATGTGGACATCTTCTTCTGCTCGGAGAGCACGGCGCGGCTGACCTTTAAGAAGGAAGGCTCCTTGGAGGAGATCATGAAGAGCTTCGCTGAGGAGTACCCGATCTCCGTCATCGCCGCTACCCAGCGCACGGTTCACAGTCCGAGAAAGCATTCCTTCGGCTCCCTGCTCTACAGCGCGAAGGATCGGAAATTCTATCGGGAAGAGCCCTACCGGGACATTGAGATCGTGGACCGGATCGGGAGCGGCGACGCCTACGTGGGCGGGTTGCTGTACGCCCTTCTCTCGGATGGGGAGAACTGCCAGAGAGCCGTGGAGTATGGCAATGCTGCCAGCGCCGCCAAGAACACGGTAGCGGGGGATCTCGCCATCTTCAGTCGCGAGGAAGCCGATGCCATGATCGCGGCCCATAAGGATTCCGGGGAACAATTGGAAATGTCTCGGTGAAGGATATGGGGGTGTTTGATCGTGGCGCTCAGGATCATCAGTGAGGCGAATCGTTGCCTCCAATGCAAGAAACCCATGTGCATGGAAGGTTGTCCCGCGCACACCGAGAT
>CAMIWP010000213.1 GCA_946402475.1 uncultured Selenomonadaceae bacterium | reverse complement strand
GAAAATGTACGGGAGGGGAAGAAGGATTGAAGGACGGGACGAAGGAAAAGGTGGAGCGGGAGATTGCTGGATGGAAGTATCTCGAGGAATTACCCGAAGAGAGGTTTGGCTTCCGCTTGCACCGGGATCCATTCATACATGGTGATATGTACGATATCTACAGCTACGCGAAGGAGAGGATCCATCGGAGCCTCACCGTTTATTTCCACGAGGAAACCATGGAGTACAAGGTCAGGGTGAACATCGGTCTCGTGGAGTTCTGCCACATCGAGTTCGTTACGGGAGACTTCGGGACATTTGAGGTTTTGCTGAAGCAACATTTTGAAACCGTTCTTCACGATATGGCGGAATTCAACCCGAAGACCGTCACCAGCTTACTCCTGGACAAGGGCATCATGGAGTGGGACTACGGGAGAAAGTTGCCGGAGTCGTTGGAAGGGTTTGAGCTTTTCATCCATCCAGGAGAGCCTCTTCGCATTGCCAACGGTTCCTACATCATCTTCGATTATGTGGATTTCGGCATATCCAGCGGTTTCAGCATATACTACAACATCTTTCGGGACGAATTTTTTGGCGAGTCCCGCATCCGGAACATTCCCGTGGTGACGTATTCCTTTGATTCCGGAGATCTTTCGGAACTGGAAACGAAGCTGGAATCCAATATGCTGCCTTATCTGCGGGAGATACGCCAAAGGGCAGAGGGAGGGGAAACGGCGTGACTGGGGAGTCCATGCAGGTTCATGGGGAAATCGACAACATCAAGACCTATCTTCAGGAACAGCTTCGGGCACTCTATGAGCTCTCCGTGCCTGCCGCTCAGCTTTCCACCCATGAGTTGAATCGGAGGATGCTGGACATCACCGCGATCTTGGGGCGGGAGGTTGCGGTTTACATCAACCGTCAGGGAAAGGTGGCGGAGGTGTCCGTGGGGGATGCGGGAACCGTGGAACTGCCGGAATTCAAGTCCCGCTCGGAGCGCAGGCTCTCGGGGATTCGCTGCATCCACACGCATCCCAGCGGCGATGTTCTGCTGAGCGCCCCGGATATTTCCTCTCTGCGGCGTCTGCGCTTTGATGTCATGGCCGCCATCGGCATCCAAGAGGGGGAAATCGTGGGAACCATGGGTTTCTTTACCGGCGAGACGGAGCCGGATGGAATGGAGGAGATTCAATGCTTCGGCCCGGTTCGGGAGAAGATCCTCCACGGGGTGAGCATGGTCCGGCTGGTCACGGCCATCAACAAGAAACTGGGTCGGTACAGGATGAAGAACACGGAGGGGGAAGAGGAACGGGCCATTCTTGCGGGACTGGAAGGCATCGGGCGAGGAGCGGCTGACGGGGAATCCATGGCGGAGCTTGCGCGCCTGGCGGAGACTGCCGGGGCAACCGTTGCGGGACGGTTCACCCAGCGAAAGGAGCGGCCGGATGCGGCATTTTTTCTCGGCAAGGGGAAGATCGAGGAAATCGGCCTGGCGGTGCAGAACCTGGATGCCGATGTGCTCATTCTGGACGATGAGATCACGCCTTCCCAACAGCGAAATCTGGAGCAGAGCCTTGGGATCAAGGTCGTTGATCGGACGGCATTGATCCTGGACATCTTCGCCCAGAGGGCGCGTTCCAGGGAAGGGAAGCTTCAGGTGGAGCTGGCACAGCTGAAATACCGCTTGCCCCGCTTGGGCGGGCAGGGCATCCTTCTCTCCCGCCTGGGAGGGGGGATCGGCACCCGTGGCCCCGGGGAGACGAAGCTGGAGGTGGATCGGCGGCGCATTCGCAACAAGATCCATGACATCGAGAGACAGATTGAGGACATGCGGCGCAGTCGCAAGCTCCACCGTTCCCGCCGAAAGGAATCCCGCATCCCCATGGCGGCTCTTGTGGGCTATACCAATGCGGGAAAGTCCACCCTCCTGAATGCCCTGACGGGGGCGGATGCCTACGTGGAGGATCAGCTCTTCGCCACCTTGGATCCCACCACCCGGCGCCTTTCCCTTTCCCATGACCAGGAGATCCTGCTGACGGACACGGTGGGATTCATCCAGAAGCTCCCCCATACTCTGGTGAACGCTTTTCGCGCTACCTTGGAGGAAGTGCAGGAGGCTGACCTGCTCATCCACGTGGTGGATTGCAGCAACCGGGAGGCAGAGCATCAGATCGCATCGGTCATAGAGGTACTGAAGGAATTGAAGGCCGAGACGAAGCCGACTCTTTACGTTTTCAACAAGGCGGACTGTCTTGGGGATGAAAAGAAAAGGGAACAGTTCCTGAGGGGCAGAGAGGGGATTTTTGTGTCGGCTCGGGACGGGTGGAACCTCCAAGGACTGAGGGAGAAGATCGAGACCTTCTTTCTGGATGCCCGGGTAAGCATGAAACTCTTGGTTCCCTTTCACGAAGGCCGGGTGGTCACAATGCTTCACGCTCTGAGGGCGATCCGAGCGACGGAGTACACGGAGGAAGGCGTCCGGATAGAAGTTTTGCTTCCCAGTTCCAGAAAAGATGCGTTCATGAAATATAGGATAGAGGAGAAGGACTCATGACATTTTCGAAAAAATTGCTGGATTTGAAGGAGCGGGTACTGGAAGAATCCGCGCCTTTCTTTCGACGAGTGGAGGACATCGCCGAGAAGAATACCCTGAAGGTATTGAATGCCATGCGGGAATGCAGGGTTTCCGACGCTCACTTCAGCACCACATCCGGCTATGCCTACGACGATATTGGTCGGGGAAAATTGGAGGAGCTTTACGCGCGTATCTTCAGCGCGGAAAGGGCGCTGGTTCGCACGCAGTTTGTTTCCGGTACCCATGCCCTTGCCACGGTGCTCTTCGGGATCCTGCGTCCGGGGGATAAGCTGGTGTCCCTGACGGGAAAACCCTATGACACCATGCAGACCGTCATCGGCTACGAAAGCCAAAGCCCGGGGTCTCTGAAGGAGTTCGGCATTCTCTACGACGAGCTTCCCATGTTGGAGGGAAAGGTGGACATGGGGGGCATTGCGGAAGCGGTGAAGCCTCCCGCAAAGGTGGCGCTCATCCAGCGCTCCCGCGGCTACAGCATGCGTTCTCCT
>CAMIWP010000212.1 GCA_946402475.1 uncultured Selenomonadaceae bacterium | reverse complement strand
CGGAAGCATTGTGGAAGGACTGGGTTAATGTGAAGAAGACGATTCTCTTGTGCTTGCTGTGTCTGGTGCTCCTTTCCTCCGTCGGCCGGGCGGCCATGCCGATTCCGGGGGAATTGCGGGAGGGCAGCACGCCCGTCAAGCTCGGCGAGCCCATCGAGAAGGTCCTGGGTTTCTTCGGAAGGCCCACCCGCATTGCGGCCAACGGAGAGAACTATTGCTGGAGGGATTGGCTGAATCTTTACGGCGCGGAACTCATCATCAAGACGAAATTCGGCAACAAGACCATGTGGTGCATCGTGGTGGATCGGGTTCCCATGGTGCGCACGCCGGAAGGCATCGGCATCGGCTCCTCGAAGGAGGAGATCGAGGCGGTGTACGGGGAGGGGAAGAGCTATGTCTCCACCAACGGGGACATCGTATTGTCCTATGGCGGCGAGAAGGCGAGGGATCCCTTTCTGCGTTTCCGCCTCTCCGGGAAGAAGAAAAAGGCCGCGGTCTACATGATCCTGGGAAATCCGGGAATCGGCGCCCCTGCCAAGGGGCAAAGAAAATAGAAAGGCAGAAGGATGGGCAATATGAAGGATCCGGCGCGGAAATTTGTCAAATTCATCGTTTATGGGTGCCAGATGAATGTCTCCGACGGGGAGCGCATGGCGGGACAGCTCAAGGAAATGGGCTACGAGAGGACGGAGGATACGGAAGAGGCCGATCTCATCCTCATCCATACCTGCTGCGTGCGGGAGACGGCGGAGGAAAAGGTCTACGGAAAGATCGGCGAGATCAAGTCCCTGAAGGAGAAACATCCGAAACTCATCCTCGGCATCACGGGCTGCATGGCCCAGAAGGAAGGGGAAAATCTCATTCGGCGGGCGTCCCACATTGATTTCGTCCTGGGCACCAATAAGATGCGGGAGCTCCCTCGGGTAGTGGAATGTATCGAGGCGGAACGGGGCCATGTGGTGGACGTCGGCGCGTCGGAGACGGATCTGCCGGAGGGAATGCCGGTGGTCAGGGGCGGGAGCCTTTCCGCCTGGGTTCCGATCATGTACGGCTGCAATAATTTCTGCACCTATTGCATTGTTCCCTATGTGCGGGGACGGGAGCGGAGCCGTCTGCCCAAGGATGTGGTGCGGGAGGTGGAGGAAGCCGCGGGGCAGGGCTGCCGGGAGGTCACCCTTCTGGGGCAGAATGTGAATTCCTACGGGAAGGATCACGGAGAAGCGGATTTTGCCGAGCTTTTGAAGATGGTGGACGCTGTGCCGGGCATCCGGCGGGTGCGTTTCATGACCTCCCATCCCAAGGATCTTGGTGATGGGATCATCAAGGCCATAGGGGAGGGAAAGCATCTCTGCGAGCACATCCACCTGCCGGTGCAGCATGGCGCGGATCGTATCCTGAAGGCTATGAACCGGGGGTATACGGCGGCAAGGTACAGGGAATTGGCAGCCCGCATCCGGGAGGCTTTGCCGGGGGCGAGCATCACCACGGATCTCATCGTGGGTTTCCCGGGAGAAAGGGAGGAGGATTTCCGGGAGATGCTGGAATTTCTCCGGGAGATGCGTTTTGATTCCGCCTATACCTTCCTGTACTCCAAGCGGTCCGGAACCCCTGCGGCGACCATGGAAGGCCAGGTGGAGGAGGAGTGCAAGAAACGCCGCCTGAAGGAACTCATGGAGGTGCAGAACGCCATCAGCAGGGAGATCAACGAAAAACTGCTGGGACAGTGGGTGGAGGTCATGGTGGAGGGCGAGAGCAAGAACGACCCCCGTGTCTGGACGGGCCGCACCCGCACCGACAAGATCGTCCTCTGGCCCCACGGGCAGGAGGTGCCGGGGGATCTCCTGCGGGTCAGGATTACGCAGCCCCAGACATGGGTGCTGAAGGGAGAGCTTCGATAGCATGGAGGGGATGGCATGGAGCTAACGCCGATGATGCAACAGTATCTGGCAACGAAGGACCAGTATCCCGACGCGATTCTCTTCTTTCGGCTTGGGGATTTTTATGAGATGTTCTTCGAGGACGCGAAGCTGGCGTCCCGGGAATTGGGGCTCACCCTCACCAGCCGCAACGGGGACATGGACAAGGCGCCCATGTGCGGAGTGCCCTATCATGCCGCGGAGTCCTACGTCAATAAGCTCATCGATAAGGGCTACAAGGTGGCCATTGCCGAGCAGATCGGGGATCCCAAGGCCAAGGGACTGACGAAGCGGGAGGTCATCAAGGTGGTGACGCCGGGAACCGTGCTGTCGGAAACCGCCCTGAAGGACGCCCAGAACAATTACATCGCCCTCATCTACGAAAAGGGAGAGGAGATCGTCCTGGCGGGAGCGGACATTTCTACGGGCGAGTGCTTCTACGGCATCTACCGTGGACAGGATCGGCTGCAATCCCTTCTGGACGAGCTGTATCGTCTCATGATGCCGGAGCTTCTCATCGTGGGTGAGCTTTCCTTCCGGGAGGCGCTGGACGAGTTCATGGCCCTTCGCTTGGGCCGTTGTGCGTTCACGCGGATTCCCCGCATTTCCGAGGCGGTGGAGGATCGCATCACGGAGCACTTCGATGCGGAGCATCGTCCCAAGGAGCCCATCGGGCGGGAGGCGGTGGCGACCCTTCTGGATTATCTGCACGAGACGGTGAGGACGGATCTGTCCCATCTTTCCAAGTTGGCCTATCTGGACGTTTCCGAGAATCTCGTCCTGGATACCTATACCCTGCGGAATTTGGAAATCACTCGGAATCTCAGGGACGGCGGCAAGAAGGACACCCTTCTTCACGTATTGGATTTTACGCGGACTCCCATGGGGAGCCGCCTGTTGAAGAAATGGCTGGAAAGCCCTCTTGTCAACGGTGTGAAGATCAATCAGCGGCTGGATGCCGTGGAGGAGCTGGTGAAGGAGTTCTCCCTGCGGGAGGAGCTTCGTTCGGGGTGCAAGGATGTTCGGGATTTCGAGCGACTGCTCACCCGCATTGAGGTAGGATCCGCCAACGGAAGGGATCTCATTGCCCTGAAGGTGTCCCTCATGTGTCTGCCGGGGATTCGGGAGCAGCTTTCTAAGGCGAAGTCGG
>CAMIWP010000211.1 GCA_946402475.1 uncultured Selenomonadaceae bacterium | reverse complement strand
CAGCGCCACGTCATCCCCGTCCACCAATTGACCTTCGTTACCGTTCAATATATACTTGCCCGACTCCACCATGGATGCCTCAAGCCCCGAGAACACGACGTCCTTCAGGTTGACGCTCTCCTTTGCCGCAGAATCCTCGTTCTTCCTCGTAATGTCACCCGTGGACATGAGGTACGCATTGGAGGTCACGGATTCGACCTTCACCGAATGGTTCATGGCTGCCGCAGAACCGTTGGCGGTCACAGACACCCCGCTGGTATTGCTGGTGGTCGCCTTCATGGCGTTCATGTTGGACTGAAGCTTGTAGTCCGTGAGCTTGTTCATGCCGAAGTTCATCAAGTCGGTGTAGACATTGGAATAGGCTTCCTTCTCCCATTCCATCTTGGTTTCCTTCTTGTACAGCTTGTCGTACTCGCTCTGCCTCGACATCATGCCCACTTTCACCATGGACTCGACGTCAATGCCCGATCCCGACAGACCGTAAATGCCATTGACACCCATTTCTCTCACACCTTTCCCTGTTTACGCATTCTTGTCGAGGAACGCGCCGATCCACTCCCTGGCCTGCTTGATGTTCTCGATCATTTCTTCCGGCGGAAGCTCCTTGATGACCTCCTCCGTCTTCTTGTTGATCATGCTCACGGACATCATGCCCACATCTGCATGATACTCGAAGGCGAGATCGCAGTTGATCTTGTCCATGAGCTCATTGAGCTCCTCGGTGATCATGCTCACGGACTTCTCGTCCATTTTCGCCGGCTCTTCCTTCTGCTCCTGCTGGTTGGCTCCCTTCATTTCCTGATCGTTCTTCTGGAGCTGTCCCGTCGTCAGATTCTCATAAGCCTTGTCCTCTGCCTTCACTTCCGGCACCGCGGTTGCCTGCGTGCTGGCAGATGCGGCCTTGTCAGCCGCCCCGATCACAATGGATCCGGCCATAACATCCTGTACTCTCCCGATCATCTCTCATCCCTCCATAGAATAGAAAAGTGGTCTATATTTTCCTTGACCTGGAAGTCGCCTTCCCCATGTCCCTACTTCTGGGGCAACATCAGGCTGAGATCAATCCCCGCAGAGGGCACCGCCGCTGCGTTCTTGTTCTCTTCCTGGATGGCCCGATAGATCTCGCCCCGATAAATCTTCACGGAGCGCGGGGCCTCTATCGCAATGCGCACATTGTCGCCCTGTACCTCCACCACGTTGATGACGATGTCGTCTCCGATCATGATCTGCTGCCGTGGTTTCCGCGTCAGAACAAGCATCACTCATCCTCCTTCTTATCCGGGAACAGGCGATGCTTTGTCGTGTAACGGCTCTTGTCCAATACCACTTGGCAAGCCTGCATATTTTTCGTATTGATTACCACAGGCGCCATAAGATTCGCCGTCATCTGCTGCACCTTACCTCCCGGCAGGGTGAGGATCACGTATATGAGAAGCTCCTCTTGGCTGGCGATGCCCAACTTCGTCAATGACTCGTCATCGATCTCAAACTCGTAATCGGGGAAAAACACAAAGGGCATCGTCATGAGAAACGCCAGGTCCGGTGACTTGAGAGACTGCAAGAACACGTAGGGACTCGATTCATCATAGGGAATGATGAGAAACTCGTGCTCCTCCTCAAAGGCCGGAATTCCCTGTGAAAAGTGAACGACCTTTGTCTCATCGACTTCAATTTCGCCAAATCTGACCGTATGGAACCTTCTCATCGGTATGCCTCCATCTCATGAATAATTTCGTGATCACGCATAGGTATCGTATTTCCCCCAAGTAATCCAACGCCGGATATCTCCCTTCTGCTGCAGGTAGATCTCCACACTGCCACGATTGAAGTCACTCTGGGCCATGGGCTGCGGCGGATCCACACTGGTGGTGTAATGACCGGGATCCGGTTGGCCCGTGACCTGCGCCGGGGTCCCGTGCACCTCGGGATCCGGGATGGCCTGGACCTCCATGTAGCGCTGCCGCGAGATCCGAGCAGATATCTCCTGCTTCGCGTGCTCGGCAACCACATTGCTCCCCTTCTTCGCCCCATCCCGCAGGAATGTTTGCGCCAGGGCATTTTTTCGCGACATGCCTTCCCGCAGTTTCTGGATGCCCTCCTGTCCCTTTTCCCGGGCAAAGTCCTCATTATTGGTATGACCATAGGCGTGACGGCTGGGATAGCTGTTGATCTCGATATCGGACTGCACCACCCCCATGTTGGAGCGAGGCGCCTGATAGTCCCCGTGGAGTTCCGCTTTCGTCGTGTGGGTTTCCAAGGTGGAAAGCTTCGTGCGGATCCCAATCCTCGGCAAAGTCTGCCGTATGTTCAGTCTCGCGATTTCCATCCCCGTCACCCCCGCTTCTGCATCTCACAGTTATCTGATTTTATTTTACCATCGAATGCCTTACACAGCAAGAAGATAATGAAACCATGGGGATCGCTTTTCGTTCGGCGGAAAAGCGATCCCCCATCCCGAAGCATTACAAGTAATCCGCCAGGGTGGGCGGCAGGATGCGGCTTCCCACGGACAAGGACATGTTGTAGATGGTCTGGGCTTCCATGAGCCTCACGGCCAGTTCCGCCACATCCGTGGCGCTCACGTCATTGATGTCCTGGGTAATACCCTCGTTCTGCTTGTCCAACATCGTGGAGACGCTGTCATAGACGTTCTGCCGGGCCGCCACCTTCGTCTCCGCCGTGACCACCGTTTCATGAGCCTGATCGGCAATGGTGATTCCGTCAGTGGTCATCCAGCGATTATTCCCCGACTCCATCTTGGTGCATACCGTGAACATATTGTTGAGCATGGCCGTGCCGGAGGCAACATAGCAAAGGGTACCGTTGGACATGAGCGTCGTCTGGTTGCCGGAGTTGACATCGTCGAAGATGTCCGATCCGTTGAGATCCTGTCCCGTGGTATTCACTGTATCTGCCGTCTGATCCACCGTGCCGTTGAGCTTGACCATGGAGATATACCTCGCATCTCCCTCATAAGTGACGATGGGCTGACGAACCGTTGCGAAAGTAAATTCAAGGGGATCGCTTTGTGCGGCGGAGATCACTGCCGTCTCACCAGTTCCCAAGGTA
>CAMIWP010000210.1 GCA_946402475.1 uncultured Selenomonadaceae bacterium | reverse complement strand
CTGTCCCCATTCCAATCCCCCACGGAAAAGCTGAAGACGCCCGAGGACTGCTCCACGGGAATGGGCGCGTGAAGAAGGAATGTCCCAAAGGAGGTTTTTCCGTCCAGTATGTGAATCTCCGATCGGCCGGAGTCCGTGTCCACGGTTTTGATGGCATAGAGATCCAACCGACCATCCCGGTTGTAATCCCCCAAGGCAAAATCAAATCTGCCGTAGGATGGCTCCAACGCCGTTCCCTTCTGCAGGAGGAAGCTTTGAAAGCGGTTCCTGCCGTCCAGCACATGCACTTCCGTACGGCCGGTTCCCGTGTCCTTTTTCTTTATGGCACAGAGATCCCGAAAACCATCTCCGTTGAAATCGCCGCCAGCGAAGGCAAAGGCATCGGTCTCCGCCTCCACGGGAATGACCCCATGGAGGAGCCAGGAAGCGGCAGCCGTCTGTCCGCACAGGAAGGCGAATATCATACATGCCAAGAAAAATTCCCTCATCAGGCACTCCTTTTAAAAAAGAAAGCACGCCCACCGGCGTGCTTTTTCCCTATCATAAACCATTACCCCAAAGTTTACTTGCGGCGCATCCACACGGGTATGTCGATGATGTCCTGAACACTGTTCTGGGATTTTGCGGTCCCGCTTCCCGCGTCGACGGAGGAAGGCTGCTGGACGGGATTCCCGGAGGAATTCTGGAAGCTGGGCGGTTGGAGATTCCCCCAACCAAAATCGACTTCCTGCGACTTTCCCTCCCCATCCATGCCGATGGAATTTGGATTGTCAAAGCCGGTGGCTATAACGGTGACGCTCACACTGTCTCCCATGGTATCGTCGATGGAAGCTCCAAAGATGATGTTGGCATCGGGGTGGGCAGACTCCTGGATCGTGACGGATGCCTCGTTGACCTCCATCATGCTCAAGGACTCCGCAGAACCAGTGATATTGAGAAGGATGCCTCGGGCACCCTGGATGCTCGTCTCCAAAAGGGGCGAATCCACCGCAGCCTTTGCGGCATTCACCGCCGCATTGTCCCCGGAAGCCTCGCCGATGCCCATGAGGGCGGATCCCGCATTGCTCATGATGGACTTCACATCCGCAAAGTCCAGATTGATAAGTCCTGGCTTTGCGATCAAATCGGAGATTCCCTTGACGCCTTGGCGCAAAACATCATCCGCGATGCTGAATGCCTGTGTCATAGGCGTGTTCTTGTCCACCACCTGAAGCAGGCGGTCATTGGGAATCGTGATGATAGTATCCACGTGCTTCTTGAGGTTCTCAATGCCCTGATCCGCCTTCCGGCGGCGAGCCGGCCCTTCAAAGGTGAAGGGTTTCGTCACGACACCTACGGTGAGTGCTCCCACCTCCCTGGCACACTCGGCCACCACGGGAGCCGCTCCGGTTCCCGTTCCACCGCCCATGCCGGCGGTGATAAAAACCATATCCGATCCCCGCAGAGCCTCAAGGATATCCTCCCTGCTCTCCTGTGCAGCCTTCTCACCGATCTCGGGCCGAGCGCCGGCTCCCAACCCACGGGTGAGCTTCTCGCCGATCTGCATGCGCTTCGGTGCCATGGCGTGCAAAAGGGCTTGAGCGTCCGTGTTCACCGCGATGAAGTCCACGCCTTCCAAGCCAAGGGAGATCATGCGATTCACGGCATTGCTTCCGCCGCCGCCCACTCCCACCACTTTGATTTTTGCAAACTGATCCAAGCCGATATCATCTAACTCAAACACTATAGAAACCCCCATGACAATAGATTCACTCTATCACTCAAGCACAGAAACAATCGCCCGGAATAATGCTTTTCTATTTTACCATGATTTTCCCGCGATTTCCATAAGAATTTAAAAAAATACCGTCCTCAGAATTTCTTCAGGATCAGGCGGCGAAGGTACGCCAAATTCTGGAACATGCGAAAGCCGAAGGCGAGAAGCGCCACATAGTAGAGATCTATTCCCAGCCGATCCCCGACGTACACCAGAAAAGTCGCCAGAAGCGCATTGGTGAAAAAACCGCTGATGAACACCGCATTGTTGAACTTGTCGCCGGCCGCTGCCCGAAGACCTCCGAAGACCGCGTCCAAGGAAGCCAAAAGCGCCACAGAGAAGAGCTTCCCGTAGGCAATGGGTATCAGCACCGGGCAGAAAGATCCCAACATAATCCCGAGGAGGAGCCCCAAGGCGGGCAGGATCATTTCTCCTCCCCCCTCTCCGAGGTCACCTTCGCGTATTCGTATTTCTGAACGCCCTTGTAGGGCGGCACATAAACGTTGTCCGCCGGGGCGATCTCCATCTGGATGCCCCAGACCTTCAGGGTATCCACCACGCCTCCCCGCATCTTCAACGCGTTCTCCAACGTCCCCTTGTCCCCGATGGCGCGGATTTCAAAGGGAACCGCCGAGCGCACGTTATTGACAGAGAGGGTCGGTCCTGCGCATCGAATCTCCGAGGTTGCCACCAGCCGCTGTCCATTGATGGAGATGGCCTCCGCCCCTGCGGCCCTGAGTTCGTTGATGACCTTCAGGATGTCATCGTCATGGATGACATAGAGGTTCGGATTCTCCCCCGCCTTAGACTTCTGCGTGCTGTCCTCCATCCGAAGGATGATCCCGGGGCCTTCCAAGGGGGTGAGGCCCGCCCGAAGCCTCAGCTCGTCGCTGACAAAACCCGTGGCCGCCTTTCCCTTGAGAGCCTCCAGCTCCTCCTTCAGGGCATCCCTCTCCTCCTCCGCACGAATCAGGCGGTCGGAGAGTTCCTCCAAGCGCTGGTAGGGCAAGGTGGACTTCCTGTCCTCCGTCATGCGGAACTGAACCGCCAACATGAATCCCAACACCATGCACACGCAAGCGATGGACCAGCTTCCCTGCCCGATCTTCTTCATGAGTTGTTCTATCCTCCTATTGCTGAATCAGTTTGATGAAGGGTGCCGAATAACTGAAATCCACATACTCCACGGGGTACTTGACCGTCTTGAGATCCTTCAGGAAGGTCATGGTGAGCTCCGCCTTTTCCTCCAACCGATCCGTGGCGCCGAGACGGATCTGCACGGAATTCGTCGTATAGGCCACCAGATAATCAGGCCCGA
>CAMIWP010000209.1 GCA_946402475.1 uncultured Selenomonadaceae bacterium | reverse complement strand
CGGGGAAGCCCGTCTCATCGTGAATGAGTCCCGTCACGTGGATGTGATAGCCCTGGCCGAAATCCGCCACATTGGGCACCAGATCCTCGTCTGGGGCAAAGGGCTGATAGCCTTCCGCCCTTGTTTTCTTCGGCTTGCGTCGTGGATAGATCTCCACGGTGTCGGGAAGTTCCACTTTCTCCCGGAGATGGCCGATGATCTCGTCCATCAGCAGAATGACCGGCGTGCGGAAACGCTCGGAGTAATTCACAGCCATTACCGTCGCGTCAAAGGTCTCCCTCACGCTCCAGGGAGCCAGGGCAATGACGGGATGATCCCCGTGGGTGCCCCAGCGCACCTGCATCACATCCGCCTGGGAAGGGGCCGTGGGCTGTCCCGTGGATGGGCCCACGCGCTGGACATTCACGAGGACGCAGGGAATCTCCGCGCAGGCCGCGTAGCCGATAAGCTCTTGTTTCAGGGAGAATCCCGGCCCCGATGTGGCATCCATGGACTTCAAGCCGGCGAGGGAAGCCCCCAAGATGGCTCCCATGCTGGCAATCTCGTCCTCCATCTGAAGGAATTTCCCGCCGTGCTTGGGCAGCAGCGTTGCCATGGTTTCCGCGATTTCCGTGGAGGGAGTGATGGGGTAGCCCGCGAAGAAGCGGACCCCTGCGGCGATGGCGCCTTCCGCGCAGGCTTCATTGCCCTGCATCAGTCTTGCCTTGCTCATTTCGCCGCCTCCTTTTTCTCCACGAAGATCGCGTAATCCGGGCAGCGTAGTTCGCATTGTCCGCAGGCGATGCACGCATCGCCCTTCACGACCTGTATTTTCCCAAGGGCATCAATCGCCAGCACTTGCTTGGGACAAAAGGCGGCGCAGATACCGCATCCCTTGCAGCGTTCCGACTTGATGGTAATCGTTGACTTCATCCCGGTCCCTCCTACTTGCACAGGAATCCATAGGACTTATGCCCGCGCAAGAAAAAACATGCCTTCTTCGAGCCATTCTTGCGCCGTTTATACAGAGCGGCTGCTCTGTATATGTTGCTCACACATAGAACCTATGCTGTTTTTGAAATGCGCCTACCATCATAGCAGAAATGAAAAAAAAAATCTACTTTTTTCACCGGCAATTTTGTATACATGATTTATTTTCGTATAATCAGCGCCATAAATACGAGATCCTCTGCGCCGATGTTCTCAATGCCGTGCTTTTCCCCGTCGGGGCAGAAGGTGGTCTTTCCGGGGCCGATCTCAACCTCGGTGCCGTTGTCGTTGTAGAGAGCCTTGCCGTGAAGAATATGGTAGGTCTCGGTGTTGCCGTGGTGCTCATGGACGCCGATGGAGCAGCCCGGGGGGATCGTCACTTTCGCGAACATGTCGCACTTCCCGTCCAGTTCTGCGGGGGAGAGGAGTTTCGCTATCGTGATCTCTCCTTTTCCGCCGGCCTTGTTCTTTGCCTGAAGGATTTCCTGTTCGATGAATGCCATGGTACGCCATCTCCTTTTCGATTCCTGTTGTTTTTTGTTCACAATGCGCTTGGCATGTGATATGATACATAGGTAATTCGTTGTTTCTGCGGGGATTCCTTTTCCATGAAGGAGGAATTTGCGCTTTTTTATTGTGAGGTTATCCGGACGTATGGTTTATTTTCTGAAATTTGGCGCCAGTTGGGTGCTGCCGCCGGGGATCTTCATCGTCGCTTTCGCCTTGATCGCGTGGTATGCCTGGAAAAAGCGAGGGGAGAAGAAATTGGCAGCCTTGATCGGGGGCGTGACTCTTATCTTCTATCTCCTCTGTACGGGATGGGTGGCGGAGCGGCTTATGGGCAGTCTGGAATCGGTCTATGAACCGCCGGAGGTTCCGGGGGGGGATGTCATCGTCATGTTGGGGGGCGGGGCTCTGCCCGATTCGCCGGATGTGGACGGCACCGGCTCTCTGTGCTCCAGTCCCGCGAATCGCTTGTTGACCACGGTGCGGCTCTACCGCATGCTTCACGTGCCGATCCTGCTCTCCGGGGGGCAGGTGTATTCAGACAGCGGCGAGGAGGCGAGGATCGCCTGCCGTGTGCTGAGGAGCCTCGGCGTCCCCGAGGCGGATATCCTGGTGGAGACGAGGAGCATCAATACCACGCAGAATGCCCGTTACTCCGCAGAGATCATCGAGGAGCGCGGGTTGCACCGGCCGATTCTCGTGACCTCGGCCTTTCATATGCGACGGGCAGTGCTGAATTTTGAGCGGGCGGGCATCGAGGTTGTGCCCTATCCCACGGATTACATGGTCAGCCGCCGGCCTGTGTTCCACTACACGAAACTCCGTCCTCAGACCGAGGCCCTTCTTGACAATGTGACGGTGTTGCAAGAGATTCTGCGCACCTTTGTGACAGAGTACACCGGGAGATAGCGTTATGACAAAGAATTTAACGGAAGGGGATCCCGCAAGGCTCATCCTGTTCTTCACGTTGCCCCTTTTGGCGGGAAATGTGATTCACCAGCTCTATGCTTTTGTGGACACCCTTATCGTGGGGCGCATCCTGGGAGTGGAAGCATTGGCCGCCGTAGGCTGTACGGGGAGCCTGATGTTCTTGATCCTTGGTTTCGTCATGGGATTGACCTCGGGACTTTCCATTTACACGGGACAGCGCTTTGGGGCAAGGGATCGAAGGGGAGTTCGCAAGAGCGTGGCCACCTGCATGGTTCTGAGTCTTGGAGCTTCCGTCATCCTTACTGTCTTCGGCGTGGCTTTTTGCCGCACTTTCCTCATTTGGATGCAGACACCGCCGGAAATCCTCCAGGGCGCCTATGATTTCATCAGCATCATCTACGGGGGTATCGGCGCTTTCGTGTTCATACAGATGCAGACGAATATCCTCCGGGCGCTGGGGGACAGCCGCATGCCCACGGTCATCATCGCAGCCATGCTTTTCATCAATATCCTGTTGGAGCCCGTGGCGATCCTGTGGCTCGGATGGGGGATTCCCGGCGCGGCCCTTGCCACGGTAGTATCCTGGGTCATCGGGAACATCCTGTGCTTCTTCTACATCGCAAAGAAGGTCCCCGCCATGCACACCCGTTGGGCAGACTGGAAAATGGAACGGAAGACGGTGACGGAGCATCTGAAGATC
>CAMIWP010000208.1 GCA_946402475.1 uncultured Selenomonadaceae bacterium | reverse complement strand
GCGGCGTCGGCGGCCACATTGGCGCGCCTCTCGCCATGTTGGGAGTTATCGCCTGCCCCATCACCTCCGGCGACACGGCATTCCGCTCCGCTCGCCTGACCCTGGCGGACTGGATCGGATTGGAGCAGAAGACGGCGGCGAAACGCCTTCCCCTTGCGATTCCCATTCTCGCCATCGGTGGCATTCTCTCCCAGATGGATTTCAACATCATCTGGCGTTATTTCTCCTGGTCGAATCAGACCTTGGCCATGATCGTTCTCTGGACGGGAGCCGTGTATCTTTACCGCACGAAGAAGGACAGCATTGCCTATCTCATTCCTGCGGTTCCCGCGACCTTCATGGCTGCGGTCACTTTCACCTACATCCTCCAGGCTCCTGAGGGCTTCCAAATGCCCACCAGCATCACCTATCCTGCGGGCCTGGTCTTCGCAGTGGTTTGCGTGGTTTTGTTCGTCAAGTCCACCCTTCTGAGGAAGTCATCCTGAGGAGGAACGCTCGCGGGCAGAAAACAAAGAAATGCACATCTTTCTCATGGGAGATGTGCATTTTTTTATGTCTCTAGGAAGGAGTATTGGCATGATTCAGAGAATAAAGGGAAGGTAGAAAAGCTGTGAGGAGGGACCTAGGCATGAAAGAGTACAAGAGCACGGACATTCGCAACGTGGCAGTGATCGGACACGGAAAGACCGGGAAGACGAGCCTCCTGGAAGCCTGCCTGTTCAATGCAGGCGCCGTCAAGAGACTGGGGAAAGTGGATGATGGCACCGGCGTACTGGATTACGAGCAGGAGGAAGCCAAGCGTAAAATGACCATCAGCGACACCTTGGCGGTATCGGAATGGAAGGGATTCAAGCTCAATTTCATCGATACCCCGGGGTATCCGGATTTCATAGGGGATGTACGGGGCGCACTGGCGGCGGCGGACAGCGCTCTCATCGTCATTTCCGCTCCGGCGGGCATCGAGGTGGAGACGGAAAAGGCGTGGGCTCTCTGCGAGGATCTGAGCTTGCCGCGGGCCTTTTTCGTGAACAAGATGGATCGCGAGCATGCAGACTTCGACGGAGTGGTGGAGGAACTTCGGGTTCGTTTCGGCAACGGTGTCGTTCCCGTGCAGCTTCCCATCGGCAAGGAGGCGGCCTTCCAAGGCGTGGCGGATCTTCTCTCTTTGCGCATGAAGATCGTTCACCATGAGGAAGACGAGCTCCCCGAGTACATCGCAGGGGATGTGGAAGAAGCTCGCCAGAAACTCATTGAGGCCGTGGCGGAGTTCAACAACGAGCTTCTGGAGAAGTACATCGAAGGAGCGGAGATCACCGAGGTGGAAGTGGCCGCCGCTCTCATCGAAGGCATACAGGCGGGCAAGATCTTCCCGGTGTTCTGCGGGTCGGCGTTGCAGAACGCAGGCATCAAGAAGCTCATGAACGGCATTGTGGAATACATGCCCACTCCTTACTTCAAGGTTTCCATCGGTGTTCATCCCCAGACGGATGAGCTCTTGGAGCGGAAGACCGAGGATCCGTTCTCCGCACAGGTCTTTAAGACCATTGTGGATCCCTTTGTGGGAAGGCTTTCCTTCCTGCGCATCCTTTCCGGTGATATGACGGGAGATGCCTCCTATTACAATCCCGCCAGCGATGCCACGGAGCGCATCGGCAATGTGTTCACCATGATCGGCAAACAACAGATCAACCTTTCCACGGCTCATGCGGGGGATATCGTGGTGGCGGCGAAGCTCCAGGAGACCGCCACGGGGGATACCCTCTGCGACAAGGGAAGCCCCATCCGCTACGAGAGGATCGAGTACCCGGAGGCCATGCTGGCCATGGCGGTTTCGGCGAAGAAGAAGGGCGAGGAAGACAAGGTGGTCAGCGCCATCTCCAAGCAGTGCGAGGAGGATCCCTCCCTCATCCTTCAGAAGAACAAGGAGACGCGGCAGATCATCATCCGCGGCATCGGCGAGGTGCATCTGGAGATCCTGGCGGACAAGATGAAGCGCAAATTCGGCGTGGAGATGGATCTTTCGGAGCCTCGGGTGGCCTATCGGGAGACGATCCGCAAGAGCGTCAAGGTGGAGGGAAAGCACAAGAAGCAGAGCGGCGGTCACGGGCAGTACGGTCATGTGTGGCTGGAACTCAGTCCCCAACCTGCCGGGACGGGCAACGCGTTCAGCGAGAGCATCTTCGGCGGCAGCGTTCCACGCCAGTTCATCCCCGCCGTGGAAAAGGGAACGGCGGAGACGTTGGCCGCAGGCATCTTGGCGGGTTACCCCGTTGTGGATGTGAAGGTCAACCTCTACGACGGCTCTTATCATACGGTGGACTCCTCGGAGGCGGCCTTTAAGACGGCCACGGCCATCGCTCTCAAGAAGGGCGTCATGGAGGCCTCGCCCGTGCTGCTGGAGCCCATTGACGAGATCACCGTGACGGCGCCGGAGTACTACATGGGAGATGTCATGGGACGGCTGAACTCCAAGCGCGCAAAGATCTTGGGCATGGAGGGGAAAGGCAAGGACTTCAGCGAAGTCAAGGCCTACATCCCGGAATCCGAGCTCTACAAATACGCCACGGATCTTCGCTCCCAGACCCAAGGCCGGGGTTCTTTCTCCCTCAAGTTTGATCACTATGAGATCGTTCCCGAAAAGCAGGCGGCCAAAATCATTGAGGCATCGAAGAAAGAGGAAGGGAAAAAATAGAGAAGTGTCTTCAAGACACGTCAAAAGCCGTTCCCTCGTCATATTGTCCTATGACGAGGGAACGGCTTTTGCTTTTTCTTATTTTCGTGAAGTAGGATACTTCACGAAAATGCCCACGAAGGCTTATATATACTGGCGTTGCAGGATATCAGCATGATATTCCACCTGTGCCGCACACGTTTTTTCCGATGATAAAATTATGTTTGAAAATGGCTTCTCCCGCGATTTATCTGCCACTAATATTACACTTATAAAAGGTAAAAGTCAACACTCCTGGGATGGATGATTCGTCGTGGCTAGAACAAGGTAACATGAAACTGTTTCTTGAACCCTATAAGCCGTCAGATAAGCCGTCAAGAGTAACAGCCCGTGAGCCAAGGAATTTCAAGGCATCACGGGCATTCTTATCTTCACTTGTTTGGATTTTTAAGC
>CAMIWP010000207.1 GCA_946402475.1 uncultured Selenomonadaceae bacterium | reverse complement strand
CTCCACGACCGGCGCAACAGGCGCCGCCACGGGAGCAGGAGCCGGAGCCGCCGCGGGAGCTACCTCTTCCTTGGGCTTCGTAGGATCCACAACGTGGATCAGCTTGATCATGTACATCAAAACGACCAGCACGATAAACACAACGGTCATGTTGATGAGCATGATGATAAATGGATTTGTTGTCACTGGATGTCCCATAAAATCACCTCATAACCTTCCTGATAACACAACATTGTTATTATAACGCTAATTAGAATGATTTCGCAAGGCGAAATCAGTCTAATTAGCGTTTCTCACCAACCGATCCGCCTTGCGGAGGTAAAGGGCGCGGATCTCCGGGTACTCTCCCAGCCCTTTCAGGGCCGTACTAACGGAAAAGCCCTCCGCCTCCAGGCGGCTTTTCCAGGAAGCGGGGGAGTCCCCCGCCATATCCTCCGTCACGTGCACCCCTCCGGAAAGGAGCAGGGGAGCCAGAAGAATCTTTTTCCTTCCCCTTCGGCGAAGCCGTTCCATCACCATGGAAAAATCCGGCGTATCCGATTCCTCCACCACGCCGATGTGCATGGGAAGTTCCCTCGCATCCGCCAACATCTGCAAGCGTTCGTACACCGGGTTGTGCTGATGGGGAGAACCATGGCCCAGGAGCACCAATTCCCTCTCCTCGGAAGCATAGACCTTCCACAGGGCTTCCAGCACCAAGGGATAATCTTCCTCCCGGAAGAACAGCGGCTCCCCTGTCAGGAGAAGGGAAAACCTCTCCCGGAATTTCTCCGCAGCCCCCAGGAGCTTGTTTCGATATTCCTCCCCGGAGGTCAGATGGGTGGGCTGAACCAAAACCCTTTCATACCCCTTTTGCGCCAGTTCCTCCAGACATTCCTCCGGAGAGGGGATGAAAATTCCCTTCTTTTGCAGGCGTTTTCGAAGAAAAGCGGAGGTGTACGCCTGAAAGAAGTCGTGATCCGGATGGGCCTCCGACATGGCGGAGGCCAACGCCTCCAGGGAGTTTTGACGAGCGGTCTCCTCCGCCACGCCGAAACCCGCCATCACAAGAGCCGGCTTCATCCCTGCTCCCTTTTTACCACCGCTGCGATGGCATTGCAGATGGACTCCAGTTGTGTCTGGTCGGGTCCTTCCGCCATGACCCGGATGAGCGGCTCCGTGCCCGAGGGACGGACGAGAATGCGACCGTTCTCCCCCAGTTCCTTCTCCCCTGCGGCAATGGCGTCCTTGATGGCCCGGTTCTCTTCCCAGCCTTCCTTGGATGCCACCTTCACATTCACCAAAAGCTGGGGGTAGGTGGTCATAAGGGCCGTGAGATCGGAGGCTTTCCTGCCGCTCCGCTTGAGGGAGGAAAGGACCTGCAAAGCGGTGAGAAGGCCGTCCCCCGTGGTCCCGTAGTCCGTGAAGATGATGTGACCCGATTGCTCTCCGCCGATGCAATGGCCATTCGCCAACATGTTCTCCAGCACGTAGCGATCCCCCACCTTGGTGATCTCCGCCTTGATGCCCGCCTTCTTGAGCGCCTGATGGAATCCGATGTTGGCCATGACCGTTGTGACCACGGTGTTGTTCTTGAGCCGGCCTTCCTTCATCATCTCTGTGGCGCACATGACCAGGATGTGATCCCCGTCGATCAGCTGTCCCTTCTCGTCCACGCAAAGACAGCGATCCGCGTCGCCGTCGTGGGCAATGCCAAAGTCGGCGTGATTTTCCAGCACGGCCTTCCGAAGGGATTCCAAATGGGTGGAGCCGCACCCGTCGTTGATGTTCACTCCGTTGGGCAGCGCGTGGATGACCTTGAGGTCAGCCCCGAGGCGCCTCAGGACCGTGGGCATGGCCTCGTAGGCCGCCCCGTTGGCGCAGTCCAGAACGATCTTCATGCCGTCGAAATGCTCCTCGCAGGTGGAGCACAGGAAATCCACATACTGATTCAAAAGGTCGTCCCGATACTCGATTTGCCCGATCTTCCTTCCCGTGGGCCGCTCCATGTCGTCGCCGTTCTCCAGGCGATGCACGATGGCCTCCAGCTCGTCCTCCACCGCATCCGGCAGCTTGTAGCCGTCCCCGCCGAAGAACTTGATGCCGTTGTCCTGAAAGGGATTGTGGGAAGCGGAGATGACGATCCCCGCGGTGGCCTTCAGCTTTCTCACCAGATAGGCAATCGCCGGGGTGGGAATGATCCCGATGATGACCGCCACGCCGCCCGCCGAGCAGATGCCCGCAGCCAGAGCCGCTTCGTACATCTGACCGGAAATGCGGGTGTCCCGCCCGATGAGGATCGTGGTCCGTTTCTTCTTTTCCCCGTCAAAGTAAAGAGCCGCCGCCCTCCCCAAACGATACGCCATCTCCGGCATGAGGGAAACATTTGCCTCCCCCCGCACGCCATCCGTTCCAAACAACCTTGCCATAGATGAAACTCCTCCCCGTATCATATACTGACCAGTTCCACAATGCACCGCTGTGTCCCTATCCCTGCGCTAAAAGGGCAAGCGCCCCCTTCATGCCGTCCACCGCCGCGCTCATGATGCCCCCCGCATAGCCAGCGCCCTCGCCGATGGGGTAAAGTCCCGGAAGACTGACAGACTGGAGACTCTCCCTGTGGCGAAGGATGCGGCAGGGGGCGGAGGACCGCGTCTCCACCCCCGTCATCACCACGTCCGCCCCGGCAAACCCCGGAATCTTTCGGTCGAAGTGAGGCAACGCCGCCGCCAGGGTTTCCGTGACAAAGGAGGGTAGGCAGCGACGAAGATCCGCCGTCCTGACCCCCGGCCGATAGGTGGGCGTCGTGAGAAACTGCTGGGAGCCGAAGGTCCCCTTCAAGAAGTCTCCGACCGTTTGAACCGGCGCCCGATAGTCCCCGCCGGCGATTTCAAAAGCCAGTCTCTCACAGTCCCGCTGAAACCGCATGCCGTCCAGAGGTTCCCTGCCGAAATCCTCCGGCGTCACCGTCACCAGAAGGGCCGCATTGGCAATGCCGGAATCCCTTCGGTAATTGCTCATCCCATTGGTCACTACCCGACCTGGCTCCGAAGCGGCAGCCACCACACGTCCTCCGGGGCACATGCAGAAGGAGTACGCCCCCCTGCCGGTTTTCCCGTCCTTGAAGGTCATCGCATAATCCGCTGCCGGGAGCAGG
>CAMIWP010000206.1 GCA_946402475.1 uncultured Selenomonadaceae bacterium | reverse complement strand
AGACCCGGGCCAGATCTATCGCTTGGCCCAACGCCTTGAATGCCTGCCCGGAGCCATCCGTGGGCACGAGGATCCGCTTGATGGAAATCTCGCAGTTGTCTTCGTCTTTCATCTCAATTCCTCACTTCCGCGATATTGTGCAACTTCTGCTGACGAACTTCCTGCTTGCGGATGTCAGCGATGAGCTGTTTCTTGGAACTGTTGAATTTCAGCGTGAACAGAATGGCAATGATGCCGAGATAAACGAGGAAAGCTCCGAATTCCCTGGAAATATCCATCAGTCCCGCCCCCCGCGTCACGATATCCCGAACAAAATGATACTCCCAAGTGAGGGGGAAGACATGGGACAGCGTAACCACCCAATCCGACAGATGGGTCAAGGGGCTCGTCACGCCGCCGAGGATGAATCCGCCGGGAATGAACAGGATCATGCGGCTGGAGGCGATGCCGGGATTCGCCGCCGTCCATCCGAAGAGCAGACTCAGCATTCCCACCGCCGCGATGAAGAAAACCTGTACGAACAGAAAGGTCAGAAGATGTCCCGAAAACACCATGTCGCCCCAGATGCGGAGCACCGCCATGCCAAGCACAAAGGAGGTCATAAGACAGCCTCCGTAGGGGACAAGGCGAAGGATGAGATCCCAGGGCGTTCCCTCCAGCAGTATCTTGTCCATCTCATGAGTCAAGCGAAGTCTCGGTACCATGCCGATGGTGGCAAAGGTGAAGAACATGCTGCCGAAAAAGAACAGGAACCCCTGGGTCTGGGTATTGCTGGTGGAACCCGACGGATTAAACATATTCCGCGTATTCAGCGTGAGCCTCGCAGAAGATGCCCCGGCCATCGCATTCTCTGTGGCGACAATCTCGTTGAGCGCTTCTTTTATATCCGCCGTCAGGGCCGTGTTCGTATTGTCGTAGAACACTCCCATGGGAGCCTCTGTCCCCGTATAACAGTTCTTCTCAAGATCCCTGGGGAGGTAGATCACCGCTGCGGCTTCATCCCGGTAACAAAGGGGCTCGGGATCCACCGCGTGATGGAACACTGCGGTGACCTTCATGTATTCCGAGGCATTGATTTCATCGATGAGCTTATGGCTGTACTGCGTGTTGTCCAGATCGATGACCACCACCTTGGCATCCTTGGCGAAGTTCCCTCCCAAAAGGACCGTCAGAAAGACCGTGATAATCATGGCCACCATGATGCAGACCTTCTCATAGGGCATCCCCTGCCCGGAGAAGAGAAACTTCACCTCATTTTTTAGTGAATTCACTGGCTGCCACTCCTATCGTCATGCCGGGGATCACCCCGTCCCGGGGATCGACGTAGATCCTGACCTGAAAAGAGGAAAGATCCGACTGCCCCTTCTCGCGGCTCTGCTTGAGATCCGCAAAGCCCGGAGCCTTCGTCAAGAGGCGTATGGTCCCCGTCACTTTCTTCTCCCCCGCCACGGTAGTGCCGGTTATCTCATCACCCTCCGAAAGATGTGCTGCCTGCTCCTCACTCACGTAGATGTCGTAATAGGCTCGGTTGCTCTCCAAAAGCACCACCGGAACAGAGGGAGAGATCATCTCCCCTTGCTTGGCCAACACATTGATGATCTTTCCGTCCTCCGGGGCGCGGAGGGTCAGGCGATCCTTTGCCACATCCAACTCCCTGAGCTGGACCTCCAACTGCTGTTTCTGGCGGCGAAGCGCTTCCACGTCATTTGCCATGTTCTCGGCCTGACGCCTTTCCTTCTCAATGGTGGGGAGATTCAGGGAATCCGTATCCCCGTTGTCCCGGACGCCCCCCAACAGTTTTTCCAAGAGCTGCTCCTGCTGGTTCACATTTGCCCGAGCCACATCCAGCGCCATGACAGCATCATCCAAAACGGACCGGGCGACGGCACCCGATGCAAAGAGCTCCGCCTTCCTGTCATGATCCAACTGGCTGTTCCGCAGGGATGCCCTGGCGGCGGACACCGCCGCCCGCTGTTGGTCGATCTGCCGGAAACTTTGGGTTTCATCATTGTTCGCCTGCATGTGGCTGATGTCCATGGATCCACTCGCAGAAAGGATCTGGGCCTCCATCTGGGCAATCTGCGCCCTGAGCTTCTCTATGGCCAAGTCCGTGTCCGTGCTGTCCAACTGCATGATGACATCGCCCTTTTTCACGAACTGGCCTTCCTTCACCGCCTCATTTACCAGCCTTCCGCTCACGGAGTCAAAGGACAGCTTCACCTGCTCTGCCGTGAGGATCCCTTCCTTTTTCTCGATGGCAAGAGCCACAGCGTCATTCCCCTTGTACATGAGGATGAGTCCGCCAATGATCAGGATGGCAATGAATGCGGCACCAACCCGCAGGGATTTTTTTCTCGTGCTCATTTCTCGATCTCTCCCTTTCGTACTCACACATCAGGCGCATTCTTCGGACAGTTTTTTCAACAGACGAATGAGTTCCTTGTGCTCCTCCGCCGTCAGCTTTCCCATGAGCTTTGTGATGCGTTGGTAGTGCTTGGGCAGTATCTCGTCCATAAACGCCTGCCCCTTCGGTGTCAGGGCGACCTGTTTCCCTCGTCCATCTTTGGCATCCGACGCGATACGGGCCAGTCCGTCCCTCTCCATGCGCTGGAGCATGGCGCTGACGGTAGCCCGGGTCACTCCCACCCGATCCGCCAAGAAGGATGGGGCGATCCCCTCGGGATGTTGATGGAGCACGATGAGAACGCAGAACTTTCCCTCCGACAGATGATGTTCGTCTCGCAACACATCAAGTATGGATTTTTTTATCTCCTCCGCCGCCTGCAAGATCTCCAGCATGGCAATGACCGCCGCCGGATCGATCTCCGGCACCGCCTTGGCATGAGCTTCCAGTTCCTCCCATGTGGGAATCGCCTCCCGTTTCATTTCCCCGAAGAACCTCCCCCGTCACAGATTTTCATTTAATTAGTTTGCTAACTACAAGTATACAAAAACACAAAAAAATGTCAAGGAGAAATTAAGGCTTTAGTTCCATCGCCAAAATGACGATATACCCCGTGAGGTGATTCATTATGGGCAACAGCATCTTCCTTGATCCCGCCATGAAAGCATTCTACTCCGGCACAAAGGCAACCCTTTCCTCGTCCCCGTCTGCGAAATCCTCCTACCTGGAGTTGCTGAAATCTCTG
>CAMIWP010000205.1 GCA_946402475.1 uncultured Selenomonadaceae bacterium | reverse complement strand
CATGGTGTTGAAGAGCTCGTCAGCCACGGCAAGGCGCTTCTCCTTGCTCAGTGTGGCGCAGGCATCCGCTGCCTTGACGCCGTACACTCCCTGCAAAAGCTCCCGCAGGATCTGCCGCACGTAAAACTCCCTCTTGGTCATCCCGTGGCAAAGATCCACTTCCACCAGAACATGCACGACGGCATCAAAGGCATACAGGATGAACTGCTGGTTCTCCGCCTCCAGATAGTGGAACACATCCGGATGAAGCAGGTATTGGAACAGCTCGCTGAAGCGCATCAGGGGATTGATCTCCACCGTCGGGGAATCTATGTGATCCTGGTTCAGATAGTGCAGGGACTGCTCATAATAGGGGCTCGGCGCCTCCGACGGCTGAAAAAAGAGCTCGTCCAGGGGAAACCCGTCCCGCTCTGCCTGAAGGGCGATATCCCAAATAAAATTCATGCCGAATCCCTCATCTCGTCACACCAGTTTTCCCATGCATTCGTATTCCGGGAAGAAATGCTGAAGCTCTGTCATGAGAAAGCTCATGATGTCCCGGTTCATGTAAAACTCCGCATCCCTCGGGCGGAAGGATATTTCCATGGCCCGGTCCCAGTTTCCGCTGCGGAACTCGTACTCCATGAAGCTCTCCATGGAATAGGTTTCCTGCTTTCCCCCGTTGGGAAATATCTTTGCCTCCACGAATTCCAGCGGCTCGGCGCAGGGGTAGGACTTCAGGCAGCGGATGAGATCCGTCTTGGTCTTGATGCGCTGCCCGTAATGTTCCATCATGTTCAGGGAAAAGGTGTCGTACTGGGCGTTGCTCATCAGTGGATAGCTGTACCGGGCATTCTCCGGGACGGAGTGGAACTCGTAGAACTCCCAATCCGTCGGTTCCTCGCCGTCACAGAGGATGTAGAGATCCTCATCCAGCCATCGAACCCCCCGAAGCACCCAGTCCGTGTGCCGGAGAAGGTACTGGCAGTCCTGGCGGAACTGGCTCTTGAAGAGGCAGTGCTCGTAATAGCCTCGCTCCAATGCGGGCTGGGGATAGGAATTTGCCATGATGTTGACGGACACGGCATTCCAGAGGGGCACGACCTTGTACCGGACCTTCTCCGCATATTCCTCGAACTCCACCGTGACCTTGCTGATCTGCTGCTCATCGTCCCATTGGTCGATATTCACCACGTATACGTCGAAGAGCTTGTAGAGGTACGGGCAGTTGACACTGCGCCAGGGAAGCTGGTTGATGCGGGATACGGGATAGAGGTCTGCGATCTGCTGCCGATATTTCTCATTCGGGCGCAGGATGAAGTCCGCCGCCGTCTCGCCGTACTCGTTTTCTATGATCCCGTGGAAGATCCGTTCCTCTGCCACCAGCTTCTTGAGTTCCAGATAGTCTTCCGCGATAAAGCAGGTGTACAGGAAAAACGGTTTCTTTTCCCTGACGGAGGCCAGCATTTCCTCGGCGGAAACCTCCCTGGGCTCCAGATCCCCCGGATCCATCGGGTACATGTGCTTGTCCGTGACATCATAGTCATCAAGGGTCGCGATTCCCGTGATCACATCCGGCATTCGAACTGCCACGGGAACCTCGCGGAACACCCTGTTTTCCAAAAAATGGTACTCATCCTTCACATGGTGGTAGAAGCCTGTCATCATGTCGGCAATGATCTCCTTGAACAGTTCCCTGTTCTTGAGATTGTCCATTTCCATCAGGCGCTTCCGGACGTAGTCATCGACATCGAACGCATCATCGAATAATCCCATTCAGATCTCCTGCCTTTATCTCCTTCTCATATTCTTTATATACCTTGTCCTTCTCTTTCTGTTGCTTCTTTTCGACCACCATTTTCAAATATCTTGCGTACCATTCGCTCTTTTCCGTGTCCTTGTCCACGCCCCGCCCGAACTGATAGGCATCGATCAGGACGTGGAGGGAGAGGGGATCCTTGTCCGTCGCCGTTGCGTAGGCAAGGGCCTTCTTGTAGTCCTGGGGAAGCCCCCGTCCGGTGTAGTAGGCGGCCCCGAGATAGGCAATGCCCATGGGATCCTTTTCCTCCGCGCCGAGCGTGCTCCAGCGAACGGCATCCTTCACATCCTGCTTCACGTACTTCCCCACATGGGAGCGGCGGCCGGAGATGGAGAATAGCCGCTCCAGGGGAATGACCTTTTTCCCGTATTCCACGGGCAGGAAGTTCTTCACAAGTGGAATGTTCTGCTGGGCTGCGCGGTTCTGCCAAACGATGGCGAGCTGGGGATCCTTGGGTACCCGCTGGCCCGTGTGATAGGCGTAAGAGAGAATGCACTGGGCCTGGACGTCCCCCTTTTCCGCCCACTGCTTCACCTTGAAGATGTGGGTGTTGGGGTTCTCTATGGCCGTTTCTGCCTTTTCTTCCTTGGCCTGTTCCTTCTCCGCCTTTTTCATCTCCTTGTCTTTCTTGTCCTGCTCTTTTTCCTTCTTCTCCTTTTCCTTCTGTTCCTTGGTCTTCTTCGGCCCAAGGCCCAGCAGGGGAGCCAGTTTCGCGAAAATCGCCTGCGCCGCCACCATCTTCAGGATGTCGCCGGCGGTGGTCTTCGCCGACGCATGGACGCAGGGCGCGGGAAGAAGGATGCTGGCGGACAGAAAGGCCACCCCGAAAAGTTTCGCCATGCGCTTCATGCTTTCACCTTATTTCGTCCCGTCAAAGAAATTCCTGACCCATTGGTCGTCCTCAAAGCTGAAAAATTGTTCCCTTCCCATGCGCAGGGTCTCAACATCGCGATAGACGGGCGCCACCAGGAATCCCCATTCCATCGGATCCGCCCAGACGAAGAACTTGACCTCCCTGTCAACGATGTTGTCCGTGTCATCCTGGGGAATGTTCTCCCCGTAGATCTCCTCGATCTCCTCCTGGCGCTTCGGCTCAAATTCCTCCAAGGTACAGTAATATGCAAACTCATGGCGCAATTCTCCCCGGTCATCCTTGAGGTAAAGGGTAAGGGTGAGGTCGTCCATATTGCGGGACAGGACGCCGTGGCGGATCCCGCGGGTCCCGTGTATCATGGGGATCTCCTCCCCCGTGTGGGTGAACCCTGTCAGGATGTAGGGCAGATGGGGTTCCTTGTTCCGGATCGTCACATCCGCATACCCGAATTTCTTGTCCCTGAGGTATTTGAGGACGCCGTCGATGCA
>CAMIWP010000204.1 GCA_946402475.1 uncultured Selenomonadaceae bacterium | reverse complement strand
AAGGACATCGTCTGCGAGCCCCTTTTGAATTTCGGCTTGATCGAACGGAGAGGAACGGAAGAAAAGGCGAGGGAACTTCTGGCCCAGGTGGAACTTCCCCCCGATTTCGCTCTCCGTTATCCCCACAACATGAGCGGCGGACAGCGGCAGAGAGTGGCCATCGCCAGGGCCCTTGCCCTTGCGCCCGAGATCATTGCCTGCGACGAGGCCACCAGCGCGCTGGACGTTTCCGTTCAGGATACCATCATCCGACTTCTGGTGAGGCTTCAGAAGGAGAAGGGCATTACCTATATCTTCATCTGCCACGATCTTGCCCTGGTCTCCCTTTTCAGCCACCGCATCATCGTCATGTACTTGGGAAATATCATGGAGGAGCTGGACGGAGATCAATTGGAGAAGGCCAAGCATCCTTATACCCAGGCCCTTCTCGGAGCCGTGTTCTCCACGGATCAGGAGAAGAATCAGCGCATCACCATCCTTCCGGGGGATATTCCGAGTCCTCTGGACCTGCCGAAGGGCTGTCCCTTTCAGAACCGTTGTGCCCAATGCGAGGAGATTTGCCGAAGGGAGAAACCTGCCAGAAAGGAAGTGGCTCCCGGTCATTTTGTGGCCTGCCATGGTTGCAATTGACATAAATTATCATTCTTGCTACAATAGGAAAAGTATTTGAGAAAGGAGAGAACGGCTGTGAAAAAGACGTACAAGATCGAAGTGGACTGCGCCAACTGCGCCAATGAAATGGAATCGGCCGCCAAGAAGACCGAGGGCGTGAAGGACGCCGTGGTGAATTTTATGACCCTGAAGATGAAGGTGGAATTTCAGGAGGGCGCGGATCCCAAGGAGGTCATGGAGAGGGTTCGTTCCAACTGCAAGAAAGTGGAAGACGACTGTGAAGTCTATCTGTGAGGCGGATTTGGAGGAATCGAGGCTGCATTCATGACGCAAAAGCAAAAGAAGAATCTCCTTCGGATCATCCTGACCGCAGTCCTCATGGTGGTTTTGTCCTTTGCGCCCGTTGAGGGAACGGCGCGTTTCCTGCTGTATCTCCTTCCCTATCTTCTGATCGGCTATGACATCCTCATCAAAGCGGGAAAAGGGCTGAAGAACCTTCGGGCCTTTGACGAGAGCCTTCTCATGGCCATTGCCACGCTGGGAGCCATGGCGCTGGCCGTCTACGAAGACGGCGATTACACGGAAGCCGTGGCGGTCATGCTGTTTTACCAAATCGGCGAGTGGTTCCAGAGTTATGCCGTGGGGCGGAGCAGGAAGAATATCAGCCAGCTCATGGATATTCGCCCGGACTATGCCAATGTGGAGGCGGAGGGAAGTCTCCGACGGGTGGATCCCGACGAGGTGGAGATCGGCAGCGAGATCCTCGTGCAGCCCGGAGAAAAGATCCCCTTGGACGGTATCGTCCTTCAGGGATCTTCCAGCCTGAATACAAGCGCCCTTACGGGGGAGAGCATGCCGAGGGACGTGCAGCCGGGGGATGAGGTCATCAGCGGCTGCATCAACCTGAACGGGCTGTTGCGGATCCGTACCACCAAGGAATTCGAGGAGTCCACGGCATCCAAGATCCTGGATCTGGTGGAGAACGCAAGCTCCAGAAAATCCAAGTCCGAGGATTTCATCGCCCGTTTCGCCAGAATCTACACGCCCGCGGTGGTGTTTGCCGCCGTGGCATTGGCCTTGCTCCCTCCCCTGGGGCGGATGCTCGCCCTGGGGATGCCTCCCGAGTGGGGAACCTGGGTGTATCGTGCACTTACCTTCCTGGTCATCAGTTGCCCCTGCGCGCTGGTCATCAGCATTCCTCTGTCCTTTTTCGCAGGGCTGGGAGGGGCCGGAAAGGCGGGTATCCTCGTGAAGGGTTCCAACTATCTGGAAACCCTGTCCCGGGTCAGAACCGTGGTGCTGGACAAGACGGGAACCCTGACAAAGGGGACGTTCGACGTGGCCGCCGTACATCCGGAATCCATGGACGAAAGGGAACTGTTGCACCTTACGGCCCATGTGGAGCGTTACTCCACCCATCCCATTGCGGCATCCCTCCGGGCGGCCTATCCTCAGGAGGATGACGGTTGCCGGGTGGAGCAGGCGGAGGAGATCGCCGGGCAGGGGATTCGCGCCCTTGTCAACGGCAAATGGGTTTGCGTGGGCAATGAGAAGATGATGGAGGCCATAGGGGCCGACTGGCATCCCTGCCATCATCCGGGAACCGCCATTCATGTGGCCATGGAGGGCGTTTACCTGGGGCATGTCATCATATCCGATGTGCTGAAGCCCCACGGGAAGGAGGCCGTCCTCGCCCTGCGCAGGGCCGGGGTGGAGAAGATCGTCATGCTGACGGGGGACGCGAGGGCGGTGGCGGAGAAGGTCGCCGGGGAGGTTGCCCTCGACGCCTGTTACAGCGAGCTCCTGCCGGGAGACAAGGTGGCGAAGGTAGAGGAACTCTTGGCTTCCTCGGAGAAGGGGGACAAGGTGGCCTTTGTGGGGGACGGCATCAACGATGCCCCCGTCTTGGCCAGGGCGGACATCGGCATCGCCATGGGAGCCATGGGATCCGATGCGGCCATTGAAGCGGCGGATGTAGTGCTCATGGATGACGATCCACTGAAGATCGCCAAGGCCATCCGCATTTCCCGCAAGTGCCTGGGCATTGTGCGCGAGAACATCTATTTCGCCATCGGCGTCAAGCTCCTCTGCCTCATGTTGGGAGCCGTGGGCATTGCCAACATGTGGCTTGCCATCTTCGCCGATGTGGGGGTCATGGTCCTTGCCATACTCAACGCCATGCGTGCACTTTTTGTGGAGAAATGCTGATTTTGAGATGGCAGAAGCAAGTCCGTTATATATAAAAAGCGCCGGTAACATGCGGGTTCCCGGCGCTTTTTTACATGGAAGGCGATTTGTGCGGCATCCGATCCAACATCTCTTCAAGAAACCGGATGATAACGCCAAGAGGGCTGGATTTGCGTCGCAACGAGGAGGGAGACGTGTACCCTGCGGGTATATGCTCACCGCCCGTTCTGAGGTGTTCACCCCCACTTAGGAACTGTTCAGAAATAACTTATACATCTTGCTTGCCCAAATTTCCACAGACTGCGTTGTCGTTAGTCGACGTAGCACCGCTACGCCTCCTTCCTCCGCCTTGTCTGTGAAAATTTG
>CAMIWP010000203.1 GCA_946402475.1 uncultured Selenomonadaceae bacterium | reverse complement strand
GTACCGGGAGATTCGTACAGCCCACGCGAACATCACCGAAGAAAATGCCACGGACATCCTTCGAGAAGAGATTGGCCATGTATTCTGCAAGGTATTGACCCATGCGGGCGTTTACAAACGCGATGAAAAAGGGCTTGCCGCCTTCGATCGCTTCGTGGCATCCGTCGCCCGATAACACATCAAGCATCCGCCTGTCGATGCGTTGTGGCCCGAATCCTTCCGCCGAAAAAGAACACCGTCTCTCTCCCTAAGAGCTACCGTAAAACAACATAACCGGGCATCGAAATCATCCGATGCCCGGAACCCTTGTCTGCTCTGTATAAAAGACTCGCACACCGGCAAACCGGCGGCTCTCTGATGATTTACAACATCCCAAAAACACGCGCCAACTCTTGCATGCACGGCATGGAAAGTTCAGGCACGCCGCAAATACGTCTAATAACATAATCCTCGCTATTGTAGGCACGGAAAAGAACCCCCTTGACGTTCAAGGGCGGGATAATATAGGTTTCATTGTAAATGGAGAAAATATATTTTTGCAAAGAAAGGGTCTTTCCATGCACATATCCACCAAGACACAGGACAATGTCATCCGCGCTCTCGCGGGTGCTCTTACCTACTTTCTCTGCCTCATCGCCTTCTACATCAACATCGGGCAGGATATGGGCCCCGACTACTTTCTCCCCATCTTCATTCCCATGGTCATGGGGCTCTGCCTCATGCAGTACGGCACGCACATCTATCTTTTCTCCTTGGAAAACCTTCCGAACCTCGTCACCGGATTGGGCTGGTGCTCCGCCTTCCCCCTCCTCTACACTTGGACCTACAACACCCCCTGGTACATGTCGAAGATCTGCTTTGACTTCGTCGTGGGAACCGGCATCTTCCTCCTGCTGACCTCCTTGGAGGGCCTTCTCATGCAGACGCGGCAGGTGAAGCTCATGGCGGCTCTCATGGCTCTCCTCAACCTCATCTGTCTCGCCGTGCCCATCACACAATACGCTTACTACATCATGGTGTGGCATTGTCTCTCCCCTGCCTCCCTCATGGCGCTTTACCTGACGAACTGGCGGGAGAGCATCGACTTCCTTCAGTCCAATGTGGGGCTTGGCTGGCTCTTTCTCATCGGCCTCGGTTTTGCTTTGTTCCTCTGTCTTGCCTGGAAGGCCCACTGCGCCTTTGGGCGCCGCATCCTCGCCCATCGAATGGACTGGGAGCGCAACACGGTTCTCGCCCTGCTCATGGGTGCCATGATCTTCCTCGTGCCATTCCAATACCTTCCCCAGACCTCCATTGCGGAACTCTGGACGGATGTTTCCGACTATGTGAGCCAGACCCAGGAGTACGGCACCTACTTCCAGCAGCGCTACAACACCCTCAACATCGACGAACAAAATGCCCTGCCCGCCCTGATGGAGAACCCCGGCACGGTGATCCTCGTCATCGGAGAGTCTGCCTCCCGGGACTATATGAGGGCTTTCACCCCCGATTTCCCCTATGATGACACTCCCTGGCTCAGCCGACAGACGGCGGAGAGTCCCGACTTCCTGCTCTTTCAGAACTGCTATTCCTCCTGGTCTCAAACGGTTCCCGCTCTCCAGCGGGCTCTCACGGAACAGAGCCAGTACAACAGCAAGGAATTCGTGGATGCCTGCTCCATCATCGACGTGGCCCGCAAGTCCGGCTATGAGACCTGGTGGTTCAGCAATCAAGGACGATACGGTCAATACGACAGCGTCATCACACTGGTGGCAAAGGGAGCCGACCATGCGGAATGGACGGATGATTCCTACATGTTCTCGGACAAGTACGACATGGTGCTCATGGACTATCTCAAAAAGGTGGATCCTTCCAAAAACAACTTCATCGTCCTCCACATCATGGGAAGCCACATCTACTACAATAACCGCTATCCCTCGGATTTCACCCGCTGGAAGGCCGAGGACGGCGCCGGCATGGCCACCTCCGTGGCTTCCTATGCCAACAGCATTCTCTACACGGATTTCTTCCTGTCCCAAATCTTCGACTACGCACAGCAGAACCTGAACCTCACCGCCATGCTTTACTTTTCCGACCACGGGGAAAACCTCGTCATCTCCCACAATCCCGACGTGTTCAGCTTTGACATGGTACGCGTTCCCATGTTCGTCTATCTCTCGCCGGAATACCGGGAGACGCTGCCGGATCAATCCCGCCTCCTGCGTCAACGCCACAATCGCTATTTCACCAACGACATGCTCTACGACACCCTCTGCGGTCTCTTGAACGCCCCTTCGGATCGCTACGAATCCCGGCAGGATCTCACCTCTCCGGACTACGGCTTCACCAGAGAGAATCTCACCACCATGTTGGGACAGCATTCCCTCATGGAGGATCCCGACGGCCCGCCGGAAGGTTTCTTCTGACAAGGAGGATTTTCCTACGGGGACGTCGAATGTTTACGGGAGAGTGAATTTTGATCGAGGAGGATTTCGCCATGATAAAAGTGGGGAAAGGACAGGGCCAGAGCCCGAAGCACTCACTGGAGGAAGCTGCGCGGAACGTGGGTACTCCCCAACTCCTCATCTTCTTTTGCAAGCCGGGATTGCTGGAAATTGCCACCGAGTTTTTCTCCGAGCGATTCCCCGACATCCCCTCCATCGGCCTCTGCAGCATCAGCACCCTGCATGACGGCGCATTGGGAGAGCCGGACATTCTCCTGCTTTCCTTCGAGGAAGATTACCGCATCGCCTGCGGGCTGATCCGGGATCTGAGCGAGTGCCCCGTCCAACACATCTATCAGTTCCAAAAAGATGTGGAATCCATCGGATCCGGCAAGGAAGATGCCGTCTGCCTTGAGTTCTGTACGGGCAATGAGGAGATGCTGGTCACCACCCTCAATGCGGTACTGGACAAGTACGGGATCCCCCTCGTCGGCATTTCGGTCTTCGAGGGAATGGAGCGCATCGGCAAGACGCAGTTTTCCTTCTGCGGCAGGATCTTTCGGGATGCCTGCGCCTACGCCGTCATCCGTTGCCGCCGAGGAAAGATCCGCACCTATTACGAAAACATCTACATGCGGACGGAACTCACCTTCCATCAAGTGACCAAGGCGGACATCAAACGACGCAGCATCATCGAAATCGACGGCCGCCCGGCGGCGGATGTCTATTCCTCCATCGTACAGGTGCCCAGGGACGAGATCATTTCCATCAGCCAGCGTTATCC
>CAMIWP010000202.1 GCA_946402475.1 uncultured Selenomonadaceae bacterium | reverse complement strand
GCGTCCGTGGCATTCTTGCTGACGCCGAGGACTTCATAATAGTCGCGTTTCTCGCTCACGTTGCACCACCCTTGCATATACAGTGAAAAGTGGATAGCGGATGACCCGCTAACCACTCCTCACCGATCTCTGGATCTGTTATTTCTTATCGTCCTTGACTTCCGTGTACTCCGCGTCCACTACGTCATCGTCCTGCTTGGTCTCATGCCCTGCGCCGGCCGACTGCTGGGCGGCGGCATCCGGGCCGGGTGCTGCGCCCTGGGCCTGGGCCTGCTGATAGGCAGCCGCGCTCAACTCGTAAAGGGGCTTCTGAAGCTCCTCCGTGGCCTTCTTGATGGCCTCGATATCCGTGCCCTTCAGGGCCTCCTTCACCTTCTCGCAGGCGGCCTTCACTTTCTCCACCTGGCCCGGATCGGCCTTGTCGCCCAAGTCCTTGATGGTCTTCTCCGCCTGGTAGACGAGGGAATCCGCCTGGTTCTTGGCGTCGATGGCCTCCTTCTGCTTCTTGTCCTCCGCCGCATGGGCCTCGGCTTCCTTCACCATGCGGTCGATGTCTTCCTTGCTCATGCCGCTACCGGTCTGGATGGTGATCTTCTGCTCCTTGCCCGTTCCGAGATCCTTTGCGGAAACCTTGACGATGCCGTTCTCATCGATATCAAAGGTGACTTCGATGCGGGGAACGCCGCGGGGCGCCGGGGGAATATCCGAAAGCTCGAAGCGTCCCAAGGTCTTATTGCCCGCCGCCATCTCGCGCTCGCCCTGGAGCACGTGGATGTCGACCGCAGGCTGGTTGTCCGCCGCCGTGGAGAACACCTGGCTCTTGGAAGTCGGGATGGCCGTGTTGCGCTCAATGAGCTTCGTGCAGACGCCGCCCAAGGTCTCGATGCCCAAGGAAAGGGGCGTGACATCCACCAGAGCGATGTTCTTCTTCACGTCGCCGCCGATGATGCCGCCCTGGATGGCCGCGCCCACGGACACGCACTCATCCGGGTTCACGCCCTTGGAAGGCTCCTTGCCCAACTGCTTGCGGATGGCTTCCTGCACCGCAGGGATACGGGAGGAACCGCCCACAAGGATGATCTTGTTGATGTCCGCCCCGGTGAGCCCTGCATCCTCCATGGCCTGACGAGTGGGTCCCATGGTGCGCTCTACCAGATCCGCCGTGAGCTCGTCGAACTTCGCCCGGGAAAGGGTGAGATCCAGATGCTTCGGGCCGCTGGCATCCGCCGTGATGAAGGGCAGATTGATGTTGGTCTGGCTCATGCTGGAGAGTTCGATCTTGGCCTTCTCGGCAGCTTCCTTGAGACGCTGGGCCGCCATCTTGTCCTGGGAAAGGTCGATGCCGTTCTCCTTCTTGAACTCCTCGACCATCCAGTCCATGACCTTCTGATCGAAGTCATCGCCCCCCAGATGGGTGTCGCCGCTGGTGGCCTGCACCAAGAAAGCGCCGCCCTCCAGGTCGAGGATGGAAACATCGAAGGTGCCGCCGCCCAAGTCGAAGACGAGGATGGTCTCATCGCTGTCCTTGTCCAGACCATAGGCAATGGCTGCCGCCGTGGGCTCGTTGATGATGCGCTCCACCTCAAGGCCGGCGATCTTTCCGGCGTCCTTGGTGGCTTGGCGCTGACTGTCGTTGAAATAAGCCGGGACCGTGATGACGGCGCGGGTCACTTCCTCCCCCAGATAGGCCTCCGCATCGGCCTTCAGCTTTTGCAGGATCATGGCGGAGATCTCGGGGGGCGTATAGCCCTTGTCGTCCACCGTTACTTTGTAGCCGGTCTCTCCCATGTGACGCTTGATGGAAGCGATGGTGCGATCGGGGTTGGACACGGCCTGACGCTTCGCGAGCTGGCCCACCAGACGCTGTCCGTCCTTGGTGAATCCCACCACGGAGGGAGTGATGCGGCTTCCTTCCGGATTCGTGATAACAGTAGGCTCTCCGCCTTCCACAACGGATACGACCGAGTTCGTCGTACCCAGATCAATACCGATTACTTTTGACATGATAATTCCTCCCGTATTTCATAAGTAACTATCTAAAGGTTCTTTTGGTATTAAGCGGGCTAGCCGTTGGCCACGACCTGCACCATACTCGGGCGGATGACCCTGCCCCTCACGATGTAGCCCTTCTGGAGCTCTGCGGCTATGGCCTCATCCTCCATCTCGGGATTCTGCACCCGCATGACAGCCTGATGGAAATTGGGATCGAAGGTCGCATTCTTCGTCTCGATGACCTCCAACCCGTTCTTCTTCAAAATCTCTTGGAACTGCTGGAAGATCATCTCCACGCCCTTGCGAAAATTCTCGCCATTCTTGTCCTCCGTGGCCATGGCCCGCTCGAAATTGTCCAACAGGGGCAACATGCCTCGGCAGAGTTCCTGAACCACTACATCCCCGACTTCTTCCTTTTCTTTCGCTGTACGGCGACGGAAATTCTCGAAATCCGCCCGAAGCCGCTTGAGGCTGCCCTCGGTCTCCTTCAATTGGGCCGTCAGGCTCTCCACCTGTTTCTGCAAAGCTGCGTTCTCATCTGCAGGCTCCTCCCCCTCAGGTTCTTCGCCGGCTCCCCCCTCGGGGGCGGGAGCTTCCTCGGCAGTCTCCTCCTTTTCCGGGGAAATGGCATCTTCGATTTCCTGCTTCATTTCCTCCAGCTTTTCCTCGTCCTTTTTTTTCATCTCGTCTTTCATGAACGCTGGCATGTTATCCTCCTCATTTCGATCTCTACCAGTGGAACCTTCGGATCACATTGGCAAGATTGGTATTCATGTATTCCAGAAGGGACATGGCTTTCCCGTACTCCATGCGGGTAGGGCCCAACACCGCGATGGTCCACAAGAGTTCCCCGTCCAAATGATATGTGGCGGTGATGACGCTGCAGTCCTTGATCCGACTCTCCTCATTCTCCTGTCCTATGGTGACCTCCAACCCGTCTCCCATGTGCGCATGAAGGATGTCCTTGATGAGCTCCTCTTCCTCCAGCATGAGCAGGATGTCCTTGATCTTGTCCACGTCATGGAACTCCGGCTGCTCCATCATATGGGTGGCTCCCCCGAGATAGAGCCGTTCCTTCTTCTCGGAGTCCAGCGCCCTCTGGATGACCTCCAGCGCCGCGCCGTAGAGCTTCTCGTCTCCGATCTCGTCCCGAAGCTGCTGCATGGCCACCCCCCCGATGGAGCGAAGGGTGCGTCCCGCAAGGCACCGATTGATGACCCCCGCCATGCGTTGGAAATCCTCAAACCCG
>CAMIWP010000201.1 GCA_946402475.1 uncultured Selenomonadaceae bacterium | reverse complement strand
TGGACGGTAAGGGATGGCATCCGGGCGTCATCGGCATTGTGGCATCGAGATTGGTGGACAGATATTATTTGCCCACCGTGGTCATTAGCCGTCAGGGAGACGTGGGTAAGGGCTCCTGCCGAAGCATTAAGGGACTCCATATGTACGATGCTCTTTGTGCCTGTGAAAGCCAGCTCCTTGGCTTCGGAGGCCACTCTCAGGCAGCCGGCCTGACCATGCCTGCGGACAACATTGAGGCGTTTCGACGCATCTTCGACGAGTACGTAGCCAAGACACTGACGGAGGAAGCCTATGTTCCTTCCATCAACATAGAGGCGGAGATGGATCCCGGGGATGTATCTCTGAGCTTTGCGGAGGAATTATCCCTTTTGGAACCTTGCGGCATGGGGAATCCAAAGCCGGTTTTCGCCAGCCGCGGAGTGCGGGGAAGACGAGCTAAGGTTATCGGGCGCGAGGGACAGCATCTTGCCTTTGAGGTCGGGAAGAAGGAGCATGGGCTGACGGCCATTTCATGGAACCACAGTGCCTATGTCCATGTGGTAAACGCAGAATCCATCGACATGGTCTATGTTCCCAAAATAAATGAATGGCAGGGGAAGCGAAGCATAGAGTTGATTCTTCAGGAATGGGGTCCCGGCGAGGATGAGAAGATCTTTCCCGACAGAGACATGCTGGTGAAGATTTATTCTTGTCTCAGGGGAATGCAGGAAAGGGCGGGAGGAATCCCGGCAGATGACTGTGCTCTTGCCTTTTCTTTTTCCAGGCAGTATGGTCATATTTCCCTCTACAGCATGAAACTGGGGATACGGATCTTTCGGGAATTGGGACTCATGCGGGAAGATCGCGAAAAAGCCCAGTATCTGTTGCCCAAGCCGAAGGGAAAGATGGATCTGATGGAGTCTCCTTCCTATCGCGAGCACGAGGAAGGGCGGACCCGTCGAAATGCTTGCTTGGAATGATTTCGCCTTGCGAAATCCTGAACCCACAGGGGGCTAGCTGTCGCGTCGCAATTGCGTTATGACGGGAGGAACCCGTCGAAACGCTTGATTGGAATGATTTCGCCTTGCGAAATCTTGAACAATTGCGTTATGACGGGATGAACCCCGTCGAAACGCTGATTGGAATGATTTCGCCTTGCGAAATCTTGAACAATTGCGTTATAATATGGGGAAATGTATTCTGAGAGTGTGGAACTGGCAGAAAATAAGTTGTACAGATAGCGCAGAATAAGTCATTTCTGAACAGTTCCCGGGTTCGGTGCGGGTGTATGATGCCCCCGGGGTGGGGAGTGCCGCACGAAGAGGTGAAGTTGCATGAATGACACAGAGAGGGATCCTGTGACAATTGATAGCATCATCAAGGCTGTGCAGCGGTATCAGCCCAACGCCAACGTCGGGCTGATGCGCCGCGCCTGTGACCTGGCCTGCGAGGCCCACAAGGGGCAGATGAGGGTTTCCGGCGAGGCGTACATCGTGCATCCCCTTCATGTGGCGCAGATACTCACCCAGCTTCACATCGACGACATCACCATCAGCGCGGCCCTTTTGCACGATGTGGTGGAGGATACGACCTATACCTTGGAGCAGATGGAAGAGATGTTCGGCTATGAGGTGGCCATGCTCATCGACGGGGTCACCAAGCTGGGCCGCATCGAATACAAGTCCAAGGAAGAACAGCAGCTCGAGAACTATCGGAAGATGTTCCTGGCCATGGCGAAGGACATTCGCGTCATCATGATCAAGCTGGCCGATCGCCTGCACAACATGCGAACGCTGAAATTCATGCGGGAGGACAAGCAGAAGCGAATCGCCCGGGAAACCATCGAGGTCTACGCGCCCTTGGCCAATCGCCTGGGCATTTCCAACATCAAGTGGGAACTGGAGGATCTCTGCCTGCGCTATCTTGAGCCGGAGACGTATTACGATCTCGTGGAGAGCGTCAACCAGAAGCGCAGGGAGCGCCAGGCATTCATCGACGAGGCCATTGAGCAGATCCGGGAGAAGCTGTTGGAAGCGTCCATTGACGCGGAGATCAACGGACGGGCAAAGCATTTCTACAGCATTTACAAGAAGATGAAGCGGGACAATAAGGACATCAGCGAGATCTACGACCTGTCCGCCATCCGCGTGCTGGTTCACTCCGTCAAGGACTGCTACGGTGTCCTCGGCATCATCCATGCCATGTGGAAGCCCATTCCCGGGCGGTTCAAGGACTACATCGCCATGCCGAAGAGCAACGGCTACCAGTCCCTGCACACGACGGTGATGACCAAGGGGGCGCCCCTGGAGATACAGATCCGCACCATGGCCATGCACCAGGTGTCGGAGTTCGGCATCGCGGCCCACTGGAAGTACAAGGAAACGGGAAAGAGCGTGGGCGCCGGCAGCGACATGGATCAGAAGATGAGCTGGCTGCGGCAGATGGTAAGCCTGCAGCAGGAACTCAGCGATTCCCGGGAGTACTTCGAGGCATTGAAGGTGGATGTATTCTCCGACGAGGTCTTTGTGTTCACGCCGAAGGGGGATGTGGTCAACCTTCCCAAGGGTTCCATTCCCATCGACTTCGCCTATCGGATCCATACGGAGGTGGGCCATCACTGCGTCGGCGCAAAGGTCAACGGCAAGATTGTTCCCTTGGAGTACAAGCTGAAGAACGGGGACATCGTCTCCGTGGTGACCAATAAGGCGAACAACGGGCCCAGCCGCGACTGGCTCAACATCGTCGCCTCCTCCGAGACCCGAAGCAAGATCCGCTCCTGGTTCAAGAAGGAGAAACGGGAGGAGAACATCGAGCGGGGAAGGGAGCTGCTGGTTCAGGAGGCGAAGCATCTCGGGTACAATCCGAAGGATGTGGTGAGGGACGAACGCCTCCGGATGGTGGCGGCGAAACTCAACATCCAGAACGAGGAGGATCTTTTGGCTTCCCTGGGGTATGGCGGGATCGCCATGCCGGGCATCCTCACAAAGCTCATCGAGCTTCACAAGGACGCTATTCGGGAAAACACCCCTCCGGACATCTCGAAGCTGTTGAGCAAGATGAAGCAGTCCCAAAAGGGGAATGCCAGGAAATCCAGCCATGGCATCCTCGTGGAGGGGGAAAGCGGCTTTTTGGTGCGCCTTGCCCACTGTTGCAAGCCGATCCCGGGAGATCCCATCACGGGGTATATCACCCGCGGCCGGGGGGTATCCGTGCATCGCTCGGACTGCCAGAACGTCATCAACGATACGAATTTTTCCCGCATGATCGAGGTCACTTGGGATGTGGGGCTGGATAAGACCTATACGGTAGAACTGGAGATTCTG
>CAMIWP010000200.1 GCA_946402475.1 uncultured Selenomonadaceae bacterium | reverse complement strand
CGCAGCGGCGGGACTGTCATGCCGGAGCAGGTAGTCCACGGACACGGAGAAGTAGTCGGCAAAGTCCACAAGGGCAGAGATTTCGGGGATCCGCTTATTGTTCTCGAAAAGGGAGATGGCGGAAGAGGTGTAATTCCGATGGAAGCGGGAGTTGAAGTCCTGTCGGAATTCTTCCTGCGTGATCCCCCTTTGAATGCGAAGTTCCCTGAATCGGCAATCCATGACATCCACCCCCTTTTTTTTCAGTATAGCCATTCCTTACGGAAAAAACATTTTCACAGGAGTCAAAATTCTTCTTGATAGTTGCCTTAAAAGATAATATACTTGACTTAAAAGAAATGAAAATTTCTCGTTAGGGAAATATAAGTGAATATTTCCTCAATTCGAGAACAAAAGAGGTATGTGGAGCGTGTCGAAGGGGACTTCGCGAAAGCACAAAAAACATGGGAAGGACATCGTGTTCCTTCCCTATAAGGCAAGCGCCTGGGACAGCATGGAGAGCATATGGCGGGCGGCTGTGACGGACGGGAAGCACTGCAATGCGTATGTGGTTCCCATTCCTTACTGCGAAAAAAACGAGGATGGCACTCCCAGGGAATGGTTTTGCGAGACGGATCGGTTTCCTCAAGAGGTTCACGCGCTGGACTGGAGGGAAATCGATCTGGAGGCGATGCACCCGGACATCATCTTCATCCACTACCCCTACGACCACCAGAATTTCGTGACGGATCTCCCGGAGAGATATTGCTCCGCTCAGCTGAAGAATGTCACGGATCTGCTGGTGTATGTGGACTATGGGATTCCCATATGGACGCCAAGGGATGCCGAACGTTTTGATCCGTCGAGTCCCGGGGCGACTACCATGTGGGCGCATTGGCACTCGGATGTGATTGTCGCCTATTCCAAGGAGTTTGCCGCGTTGATTGACCGGCTGATGGAGGCGGCATGCCCCGACTTGGGAGATATGGCGTACCGTGAGGTGGAGCGGAAGAAAGTAGTGGCCTTGGGCAGCGCCAAGTTCGACAAGGTTCTGTCGGTAGAGCGGCAGGAGGTTCCCTTGCCGGAAGCATGGCGGCGCAGAATCGGGGGACGGAAGATCCTTCTCTTCAATCTGTCTTTGGCAGGTGTGGGGTGGGATACCATGTTGGAGGACACCCGGAACGTGATCGATACGGTTGCCCCGAGGGATGACATCGTGCTTTGGTGGCGCCCTCATCCCTTGGTGGAAAGCACCTTGCGCAGGCTGGCTCCCGAGTTCGTCGATGGGTACCGGGAGCTCGTGACGGAGTTTCGGGAGAAAGGACAGGGCATCTACGATGATACGGCAGACTTTCACCGCGCCCTTGCTTGGAGCGACGGATGCCTGACCACCGAGTCCTCACTTTCCTGGCTGTGCCTGGCGACGGGGAAACCCTTCACGATTTACAAGAAAAGCAGACTGCGTCCGGGATGTAAGCGGGATGAGGGAAAGACCTTCCGGGAGCCCCTTCTCTATCGGATTGCAAACATGGAGGCTGGGAAGGGGGCCAATCCGCGCTCGTGGAATTGCTGCGTCTGGTGGGATACCTTTGTGCAGGAAGATCTGCTTCACAACATCCGCTATGAGAATTTCTTGGAGCGGTTCCTTCATTTCATCGTTCATCCGGAGGAATATCCCGAGGCAAAGGCCTACCGGGGACTGCAAAGGCAGATCTTCCGTGATTTCGCGGTGAATCCGGACGGCACGGCGGGACGGAGGATCTACGAGTACTGCATGCGCAAAAAAGGACGTGTTTCATGAAGATCAGTGTCATCATGCTGACCTACAACAGGGAGTCCCTGGAGGCGAGGATGATCGAGTGCATCCTCGCCCAGACCTTCCGGGACTTCGAGTTCATCATCGTGGACAACGGCTCCACTGACGGAAGCGGCAGGAAAGCCGATGAAGCGGCAGGGCGGGATGGGCGCATCCGAGTGGTTCACCTTCCCCGGGGCAACATCGGGAAGGGAAGAAACGCGGGACTGGATCTGGCCGAGGGCGAGTACATCACCTTTGTGGATGATGACGATCTCTGCGAGTCGGATTACCTGGCCTTTTTGTACGACCTGATCCGGGAGGACGCGGCGGATGTCGCCATCTGCGGGGCCGTGGGAGCGGAGACGGGAGAACGGTGCCTCATGGGGCCGAAGGATGCCCTGGTGACTCTTTTCTGGCGGGGAAAGTACAACGTGGCCTTTCCCGGCAAGCTCTTTCGCAGGGAGCTTTTTGAACATCGCCGCTTTCGGGAAACCGGAAAGTACGACGACATCGACATGATGCCCCGGATGTTGTCGGAGGCAAGGCGCATCGCCTATGACGGAACTGCGAAATACTGGTTTGAACGCCATGGGAAGAACAATTCCGCTTGGACACAGAACCACGTCCTTCTGGATGCCAAAACCCTCCGGGAATACCTTGGGGTATATGACGAGCGGACGAACTGGCTCACGGAGAAATTCCCCGAGGCCGGGGAACAATGGAACTATTTTCGTTGGTCTTTTATGATCTCCATGGTGGAGAAGGTGACGAGGCTAGCCCTATCGGACTGCTATGGGATACGGGATCGGCTGGTGGAAGAACTTTCCTCCGTGAGAGAACGGTTTGCCGCATCCCCCTGGCTGCAGGACTTTGAGCGGAAATGGCTGGAGGAATATGTGCTGTCGAAGGAGAGATAAACAAAGAGTCATGAATGAATGGAAGGAACGGATCGGAAGGATATACCGCGCCCTCGGGGACGATAGGTCCAGGAGCATCTTTAAGCACCGTCTGATGTTCTCCCTGACGGGGGACGGAGAAGAGATCTGGCAAATGGTTTGTGAGAGCTTTCCCAATGCCGGGAAGCTGCGGGAGAAAAAAATCTGCTTCTACGGCGCAGGCGCCGGGGCGAGATGGCTGCTCCGCTACATGAAGCGGGATGCGTTCGTCATTGACAAGTTCAAGACGGGCACCATCGAGGGACACCCCATCCTTTCCCTGGAGGAGTTTCTGCAAAGACCGGATCATAAGGAATATGAGATTCTCGTTACCACGGGCAAGGAGGAATTTTGCCGGGAGATCGCAGAGGAGCTGGGAAGCCTCGGGCTTTCCTTTCAGTTCGCCTACTCCTCGCGTCAGTACTTTGACTTGGAGAACCAGTATTTTGACTTGGAGAACCAGTATTTTGACTTGGAGAACCAGTATTTTGCAGACGTGGGCGCCTTGGACGGGGAAACCACACGATATTTTCTCCATCATTTCCCCGGGGGGCATTCCTACCTCTTTGAGCCGAATCCTGCCTCCTATGAGCTTGCGAAAAA
>CAMIWP010000199.1 GCA_946402475.1 uncultured Selenomonadaceae bacterium | reverse complement strand
CATCGAGTTTCCCCATGAGCAACTCTACTATCGGGAAATTGGAGACGGATGGGCGATTACCGTGGGTTACTGACGGATATCAAGTAGTCTGTTAGAAGTGAACAAACATCTGTTCAGAAAAGACCAAAGATATTTTTATATCCATGAAAGCAGGAAAGTGTTTTGTCACAAAGGCCGGATGGTGGTAAAGCGTATCACCATCCGACCTTTTTTGCATTTATAAGAGAAAATTTCTCTCGATGAGTGGAACATCCATCGCCCCGTTATCCCACTCTCTTTGCAAAGGAGACGAACTCCTTCAAGGGCAGGGGCTTGGAAAAGTAGTACCCCTGAAGATAAGTTGCCCCCATGGCGCAGAGTTCCTCCGCCATGTCCTTGGTCTCCACCCCCTCCGCTGTCACGTCAAAACCCATATCCCGAAAAGTGCGGATGGTGTTCGGCAGGAATTGGTCGGGATTTGCGAAATGAGCCCGAACCATGCCGATGTCGATCTTGATGTTGACGAAGGGAATGCTCTTGACCAGAAGGGCATTGGAATAGCCGCTGCCGTAGTCGTCCAACACAAACTGGAACTTCGCCGCACGCATGTTGGCGATGTTTTCCTGCAGCATCTTGGGATTCACGAAAGACTCCTCCGTGATCTCCAAGTGCACCATCGAGGCATCGAGTCCGAAGGATTTCTGGATGTCGATGAAGGTTTTCGCCAAGGTCCGGTCCATGCACTGAATGGGAGACAGGTTCACATTGAGCCAGTGGAGCATCTTTTGCTCCGCCATGAAGGCGCACCCCTTTCGGAAGACCTGCAAGCCCAGCCGGGATATGCTACCGTTTTCCTCCGCCAAGGGAATGAACTCCGCCGGCGACAAGAAGCCGATCTCGGGATCAATGATCCGGGCAAGGGCCTCCGCTCCCACGAGCTCATAAGTGTCCGCACGAACAATAGGCTGCAGGTAGATCTCCACCGAATCCTGCTCCACAGCCTGTTCCAGCGCACGCTTGACCTGCACCTTGTGACGGATGCGCTCCACATAGTCCTCGTCAAGGGTGATATGCTGTTCCTGAACGGATGCGCCGATCCTGTTGAGGGCAGTGCCCAGTGCATCCGACAACTCATAGGGCGATGCGAAGCGTACTTCCGGAGGCATGCTCAAGGTGCCAATGTTCAGATAGAGTTCTGTATCGCCCCCCGTTCTCCAAGGATGTTGGAAGCGCTCCAGAATCTTCTCCATCACTCCCCTGCGGTTCTCTTGAGAGAAGGTGATGAGCACATAGCAGCCGTTCCGAAGATAGAAAATCTGCTGCCTGTCCAGTGTCTTCCGCATCCATTCGCCAATGTCCTCCAATGCGGCATCCATCCGGGAACCGCTGTAAAGTTCCCGCACCTCGCTGTAGTGCATGATGACAAAGGCATCCACCCAGAAACTGCGCTCCGGAACATACTCCCGCACAGCGTTTGAAAAGGCGTGGGCATTGAAGAGCCGTCCTCTCTTCTCGATGAAATTCCCCGGGTTCTGTGTCCCCAAGTAGATCACCAGGATGGCCAGCAAGCTGAAATAGCTCGTGACAAGAGTATCAATGAACCACCCCCGCATGAGAATCCCAAGAATGAGAATGCCATTGAAGAGATAGAGTCGCATGCGGCCGGCAAAATTGATCTCGTGACGGCACAGGAAAACAACCGCCAAAGAGGCGATGATGTAGAAATAGGTGCTGTAATAAATTCCCCGGTACAGTATTCCGTTTTGATAGCCGATGCCGTCATAGAATCCGAAGATCCAGCCCGTAAGGGGTGTCGCAAGGGTGAGGGCCACCATGATGAGGATGGGAACGGCGGTGAGTCGATAGAGCTTCCGTCCCAAGTTCTGCCGCGCATAAACCTCCACCGCCGTGTACTCGAAGAGGAACCAGCCCCGCAGTAGAAAGGCAAGAAAATACAGAAGATTAATTCCGTACATCACGAGGATATTGTACTCCTGCCAGACCTCGTTCATCTCACAGGATACGACATCCGCCGCCGTCATGATGAAATTCACCACCATCACGGCAATGAAGGCCCTGCTTTGACGCGTCGGCAGATGCCGCCGTTCCACGTAGAATATAAAGAGCAGGATCTGTATCGGAATCGTCGCCAAAGCGTAGTCATAATTGTAACCGCTGAGCCAGTCCCACACGAGAATACCCTCCTCTTCCCTCAAAGAACTCGAATGTACTTATCCAACCAAGGCTCCTCGGCAACCAGCAAATCACGCATACGGACCAGCATCTCCCGGATCTCCCACTGCGCTCCGGGGGTTATCACCCGCTTTTCGTAGACATCCATAAAGGAGCGCAAGTTCAGCGTCGTGACAAAGTTCGTGCAGGCCCCTCCCGGAAGGACAAACCTCGCGTCCTGCTTGGCAACCCCCATGTCCAGCAGGTCGTCGTAGGCCCGCTGCATCTGCTTCATGGCCTCGACATAGCGTTCGCGGGCATCCTGCCTCCCCAAAACAGTCTCGGGGATGACGTGGCCGAAAAGCCCGTTCTCGTTCTTGGAGGACTGCTCGGAAACATATCTCTGGCTCTGAACGCTGAGGGAAACACCGATCCTGTGCCGACTGTATTGAGCCAGCAGAGTGCGGGACACGTCCTTGACGGCAAAGGTCATGGAGCAATGCTCCACCACGCTCAAATGTTTGCTCGTCAGGATCCGATCCAGAAGACGGAGCATCTCCTCCTCGGATGTTTCCCGCTGCAGCAATTCCATGGGGGAATCGGCGCTGTAACATGTTCTTGCCGCTACCCAGCAAGTCTTCAAAAAATGGGGTGTCTTCTGTATCAATCGGACTTCCATCCCTCGTTCTCCTTCCGTCGCTTTTCCATCATCTCCAAGGCAATGGACTGAAAGGCCGCCTCCGCGATCTCGCAGAGCCGCTCGGTTTCTTCCTGCAGGTACAGCGTCCCCAAAAGAGCCTCGAATCCCGTGCTCGTATGGTATTCCGACATGCTGGCGCTTCGAGGGGCGTGGCTTTTCGCATTGCGGGCGCGTCGATAGACGGCCTGCTCCTCCTCTGTGAGCATGTCCTTGATCCGATGCCATGCCTTTGCCTGCCACACTGCGGAAACAATCTGTGAACTGAACTGATCCAATGCCTGTACCTTGGCCTGCTCATAGGAGAGAAGACGCCCTCTGACAAAAAGGTGAAAATACGCATCCCCAATATATGCCAATACCAATGGATTCAATGTCTTCGCGTCCACTGCCGCATATCTCTGCAGTATCCCGCCCTGTTCATCGGGGACGAACATCATATCCACCAGCATCTTGAAATGATCGAATTTCA
>CAMIWP010000198.1 GCA_946402475.1 uncultured Selenomonadaceae bacterium | reverse complement strand
GTGGGCATGGTCGTTCAGTACGCGGAACACCAGCTTTTCGAGGAAACGATTTTTTCCGACGTTGCCTTCGGACCGAAAAATCTTGGCATGGACGAGACGGAGACGGAGCGTCGGGTGCGGGAGTCCATGGAGTCCGTGGGACTTTCCTACGAGGAGTTCAAGGACAAGTCCCCCTTTCAACTCAGCGGCGGTCAGATGCGCCGGGTTGCCATCGCAGGGGTTCTGGCCATGCAACCCAAATACCTGGTGCTGGACGAGCCAGCGGCGGGTCTGGATGCCATGGGAAAGGAAAGGCTCATGGATCAGCTCATGGAGTTGCATCGGAAGAAGGGGATGACCATGGTCTTTGTTTCCCACAACATGGACGATATCGCTCGCTTGGCGGACAGAGTCCTCTTCATGCACGGGGGCAGGGTGCTTCTCTGCGACACACCCGTCAGGGCTTTCCGGGAAAAAGAGATCATGGAAAAGGCGGGTCTATGTCCGCCAAGGATATGGTCCTTCCTCGAGGAGTTGAGGGAAGCGGGCCTGTCCGTGGACACCGAGGCGCTGACGGTGGAGCAGGGCCTTGACAACATCATGAAAGCGTTGAGGGCGAGGTAAGCATGTTATCTGATATCACATTGGGGCAGTATTTTCCGGGAGATTCCCTGCTGCATCGCATGGATCCGAGGGTAAAGATCCTTTTGCTCATCTGCTTTATCCTGGGGATCTTTTTCTTTGACACGGCAGGTGCCTATGTCCTGCTTTCTCTTCTGGTCCTGTTCCTGTTTCGGCGGTCGGGGATTCCGTTGCGCACCATGGCGCGGTCTTTGCGGCCTCTTTTATGGCTGATCCTCTTCACCTTCGTCATTCATCTTTTCAGTACGCCGGGAGAGGAACTGATGCGCTTTTGGTTTCTCAGCGCTACGTGGGAGGGATTGCGTCAGGGATGTTTCATCGGCATGAGGCTTGTCCTCCTCATTTTGCTGTCCTCTCTGCTTACCTTTACCACGAGTCCCGTAAAGCTCACAGATGCCATAGAAAATCTCCTTTCCCCCTTGAAGCGCGTCGGTGTTCCGGCTCATGAACTGGCCATGATGATGACCATTGCCCTGCGGTTTATCCCCACCCTCATCGAGGAGACGGACAAGATCATGAAGGCGCAGCAGTCCAGGGGAGCGGATTTCATGACGGGGAATCTCCTGCAGAGGGCAAGGCACATGGTTCCCGTCCTGGTTCCTCTGTTCATTTCCGCCTTTCGGCGGGCGGATGATCTGGCCATGGCCATGGAAGCGCGGTGCTATCATGGCGGAGAGGGCCGGACGCAGATGAAAGCCCTTCACATCACCCGCGCAGATCACATTGCTTGCGGGGCAAGCATTCTTCTGCTGGGGGTTCTTCTTGTTCTGAAGTGGAATCGGCTGTGAGGGAGATGGTGGCGTGAAATCGGAGCACAAGGAAGAAATGAAGGCCCGGGCGCGGAACATTCGCTTGACGGTTGCTTACGACGGAACGAATTATCATGGCTTTCAGCGGCAGCGCCCTCCGGTGACGGCGGTGCAGAACGTCCTGGAGGCAAAACTGGAAACCGTCTTCGGGGACTCCGTCGAGCTTGCGGCATCGGGCCGCACCGATGCGGGGGTTCACGCCTATGGTCAGGTGGTGAATTTCTTCACGGACGGGAAAATCCCCGTGGAACGGGTGCCCTTGGCAGTGAACAGCCTCCTTCCCGATGACATTGTGGTATTGGAGGCTGCGGAGGCGGGGGAGGATTTCAGCGCCCGGCACAGCGCCAAGAGCAAGACCTATGTCTATCGCATCCAGCGGGGGCGGCTGCCGAATCCCTTCACACGGAACTACGCTTGGCATGTGGGCTTTCCCCTGGACGTGAAAGCCATGGGGGAAGCGCTGGCCTTTCTCCGGGGCACCCATGATTTCACCAGTTTCCGCGCCAGCGGCGGGGCTCCCATGAGTCCCGTGCGCACGATGTACCGCGCGGAACTGGCCGAACGGGGAGACATGCTGGAGGTCGTGCTCCACGGCAACGGCTTCCTCTATCACATGGTACGGAACATCATGGGAACGCTGGTGAACGTGGGACAGGGAAGGCTCTCCCCGGCGGGCTTCCGGGAGATCCTGGAGGCAAGGGATCGCCGGAAGGCGAGCCCCACGGCCCCGCCCCAAGGACTGTATCTCTATTCGGTGGAGTATTGAATTTTCGAGGAAGACAGCGGATAAAAGGGGATGAGAGATTGGGAGCGAAGCAGGAACGGCTGTATTTTTTGGACAATCTCAAATGGTTCATCATCTGGCTGATGGTGGTGTTTCATGCCGCTATGTGCTACATGGCCTACGCGCCGGACTGGTGGTATGTGGTGGACACGTCGCAGCCGGTCTTCTCCGCCACGGTGTTCATCTGCTGGGCGGACATCTTCATCATGCCCGTCATGTTCTTTGCGTCGGGTTATTTCGGTCTCATGTCTCTTTCCCGTTACCCTTTGGGGCGTTTTTGGGGAAAGAAGCGGGTGCGCATCATCTTCCCATGGATCGTCGGCTCTATGCTCATCGCTCCTCCCGTCACCTACATCATTCTGGCCAGCCGTCATTCCCCCATGGGATTCTACGAGTTTTACACCACCCTCTTTTGGGGTCCCCTTTATGAGCAGGCCCAGTATTGGTATCTGGGAGCGCTGACCGCCCTGTATTTGATGCTCTCCGTTGCGGTTGTTCTGTTTCCTTCTCTTCGGACGGAGAGAGTGGGGCGGGTTCCGTCCAAGGGATTTTTTCTTCTGCTCCTTTTCATTGCCGTGGGGAGCATAGGGCTTATCAGTTCCCGCATGCACCCCGATACATGGAGCTTTTACGCCTATCTTCTGGTTCTTCAGCCCGTGCGCATTCCCCTGTACATCGCGGTGTTCTTCACGGGGGCACTGGCCTGGCGGTGGAAATGGTTCACGGAGGGAGGTTATACGCCTTCGGCGGGGAGTTGGGGGCTGGCTTTCGCATGGACGGGAATCGCCTATCTCTGGCAGAAATTCTGCCTGCCCTCCTACGGGTTGGAGCCGGAGGTCTTGGTCTGGGCAAATGCCCTTTTTATGGGGCTCTTTGCCCTGTCGGCCCTGTTCTTTCTTCTGGGGGGCTTCCACAGGTTCCTGAATCGCACGAACCGCGTCCTGTCGGCCCTGTCGGAAACCTCCTATGGGGTGTATTATCTCCACATGCCCGTTCTTTTTTGCACGGCGTGGGCCTTTGTGGGAGTAGCCCTTAACGTCTATGTCAAATATCTTTGTGTCTGCGCCTTGTCCCTGGCCGTTTGTTTCCTGGGCAGCAGGTACGTGCTGTCCCGACTGGCCGCTTTTTCAGCGGG
>CAMIWP010000197.1 GCA_946402475.1 uncultured Selenomonadaceae bacterium | reverse complement strand
ATCCGATCCACTGATGGAGAAGAAGGGCACCCCTGCCTCTCCCGCAACAGCCTTTGCCAACAGGGTCTTGCCCGTCCCGGGAGGGCCGAAGAGTAGGACCCCCTTGGGGATGCGAGCCCCCAAGTCGTTGAATTTCTTCGGATGCTTGAGGAACTCCACCACTTCCTCCAGCTCCTGTTTCGCCTCATCGGCACCGGCCACATCCTCAAAGGTGACCTTGATCTTGTCGCTTCCGCTCATGCGGGCCCTGCTGCGTCCAAACGACATGACCCTGCCGCCTCCGCCCTGTGTCTGCTGCATGATGAAGAACCACACGCCAATGAGCAGGAGAATGGGAAGAATCGACGAAAGCATGGTGGACCACCAAGGCGGTTCCGGCGGATTCTCTGCCGATATCTCAAGGTTTTTTGCCTGTAGCTTATCGTAAAGCCCCGGGTCGTTGTTAGGATAATTCGGGGTAATCGTGGTGAATTCCGTGCCATCCGACAGGGTACCGCGGATCATATTGTTGACGAGAACCACCTTTGTGACCTCACCGGCCTCCACCTTATGCAGGAATTCCGTATACCCCATTTCCTGCCGAGCCGTATTCTTCACGGAAAAATAATCGATAAAGGATATGGCAACCAAGATGATCAGTAGATAAAAACCAACATTGCGCAAAAACTTATTCAAACCGGGACCTCCCTCTCCCAAGGAGCATTCCTCCCAACGAAAAACAAATTTTCACCGGGGCGTTGCAGAACTCTCGCTCCGCACGAAGCTCACCAAAAGCCCACAATGATATATTATAACGCAATTGTTTCAGTTTTGCCATAGGCAAAACACTCCAATCATAACGCCCAAACTCAGGCGTAAATCTCCGGCTTCAGCACGCCAATGTAAGGCAGGTTCCTATATTTCTCCGCATAGTCCAACCCATAGCCCACCAGAAACTCATCGGGAACATCGAAACCACAATAATCAATGGGAATATCCACCTTCCGACGGGAGGGCTTGTTGAGAAAGGAGCAAATCTTCACGCTGGCGGCTTTGCGAAGGCGAATGTAGGCCTGAAGGTAGTTCATGGTGATACCGGAGTCGATGATGTCTTCCACAATGATGACGTGGCGGCCCTCCACATCATAGTCCAAATCCTTCAGTATCTTGACCGTGCCGCTGGACTTCGTGCCGCTCCCATAACTCGATGCAATCATGAAATCAAACTGGACGGGAAGGGTGATCCGGCGAACGAGATCTGTGTAAAAGATTGCCGCGCCCTTCAATATGCCTATGCAGAAGATTCCCTCCCGCACATGGGTATAATCGTGGCTGATCTTCTCCCCCATCGCCTTGACCCTCTCTTGGATCTGATCCTCGGGCAACACGATTTTTTCGATATCATCTTTCATCATGACCTCGTACCTCTTCCTTCCTTAAAAAACCTTCAAGAATCACGTGATTTCTTTCAGGTCCCTTACTCTCAGATAAAGTAGCCTCTCGGTATTCTCCGTTACGGCGAAGTCTCTGCTTCGACGCAAACCAGGAATCCACAGCACCGTATCCCCTGACGAAATGACGGGTATGCGCGCCCTCTCTTCCCTGGGAATCCGGCTGTCTATGAACAGCTTCTTCAGCGATTTCCTCCCTCCCGCCAGAGCAATGACATCCCCGGCCCTGCGGCTGCGTATCCTCAGCAATCCCGGGAGGCGATCCAGATCGCAATAATATTCCTTCGGCCCCGTCCTCCCGGGCTTCTCCCGGAGGACCATCGCCTCCAGTCGAATGCCGTATTCCCCCGACGCGATCTCTCCCGGCACGGGAATCCCATACTCCGGCAGATGCCCGTCCTCTCCCTTTGAAGAGGTCCTCACAACGCGCAACCAACCGTAGGAAAGCTCCGCCCTCCAGCCTCCGGGGAGTTCCCTCCGGCTCCCTGTCCGGCCATGTTCCATAAGTTCCCGGAGGCTGTCATAATGTCCAAAATTCCAATCTCTTCCTTCCAATCCCATCCTTCCCAAAAACATGCGAAGAAGAACCCGCTGCAAGGCCGTAGGCTGCCGTCGAAAGAACTCTTGGGAGAACGCGAGGCCGTCCCTTTCCCGAACCGCTTCCGTAAAAATGCGGGATGCCTGTTCCTCCATGTATTCCCTCTGCTCCCCCGCCATCCTCGCCAAATGGCAGAGAGTCTCGGTAAACCTGGGATTGTACTCCTCTTCCAGTTGAGGCAAGAGTTCCAACCGCAACCGATTGCGTCTGCATTCCGGCAGATCATTCGTCCGATCGTGGCGATAAGACACGCCTCGGGCCCTGCAGAAATTCTCCAAGGCTTCTTTCCGGACAGAAAGGAACGGGCGAATCAAGCGCCCGGAACGAGGCGCCATGGCGGCAAGACCGTCCACACCGCTGCCGCGCAAAAGACGCATGAGCACCGTCTCCGCCTGATCATCTCCGTGATGAGCGGTGGCGATGACATCATATCCCAATTCCCGGCGCAGACTTTCCAGAAATCCGTAGCGAAGCTCCCTCGCCGCTGTTTCCAGGGAAACACCCCTTCGTGCGGCCTCTCGGGGTACCTTTGCGGATGCCATGCGAAAAGCCAACTCCCGCTCCGCGCACCAACGCCTTACGAATTCCGCGTCCCGCAGAGATTCCTCTCCACGGATGCCGTGTTCAAAATGAGCGACGCACAGGCAAAGGGCCCACTCTTCCCGTATTTCCGCAAGCCACTGAACCAGGGCCATGGAGTCGGCTCCCCCGGAACATGCCGCCACAATGGACTGCCCCTTCCAGAGCAGCCCCTCCTCGCGGCAGAATTTCTCCACATTCCGCAACATCCGCATCCACCCGCCAAAATATACCAAAAACAGGGCATGCAAAGCACGCCCTGTGCACGCACCTTTGTCAAGTGCCGTCTTTTCAGCCCGATCTGCGGGAACCCCGGCCACCCCTCTTGGAGTCCGTTTTCCTGCGCAGATCCGTAAGCCTTTCATCGCTGTCCTTCAAAAACTTTGAGAGCTTGTCTTCAAAGGAAGGAGACAAATTACCACCGTATCGACTGCCGGATCTCTTGAACTCCCTTGCACCATATTGAGGACGGGGTAAAGAATTCTGCCCTGGCTGCGTTACCTCTTCTTTCTTCTCCTGGAGCTGCTTGATGGAAAGACCGATCTTTCCCCTCTCGTCTACGCTCAGAACCTTCACTTTGACCTTGTCGCGTTCCTTCAGAAAATCGTGAACATCCTTCACGTAAACATCAGCAACCTCGGATATGTGGACAAGCCCCACCTTGCCTCCCGGCAGTTCCACGAAGGCACCAAAGTTCGTGATGCCAGTGACAACGCCTTCTACCACACTGCCTACTTCAATGGAC
>CAMIWP010000196.1 GCA_946402475.1 uncultured Selenomonadaceae bacterium | reverse complement strand
ATCTCGGGTGGATTCCTTTTCCGGGCTTTTGACGGACTACATGAAGGCTCATGAGGCGAGAGTCATCGTGCGGGGAGTGCGTTCCGTGGCGGATTTGGAGTACGAGCAGAACGAGGCGCGAATGATCGCCCACTTGTCGGCGGATGTGGAGACGGTGTTTCTCCTCACGAATCCCAAGTATTCCTTTGTGAGCTCCTCGGGCATTCGCGAGTTGGCGGCTTTTGGCGCGGAGGTTCGCGGTCTTGTGCCGGAATGCGTGGGGCGAGCCATTGCCGAGAAGACAATGGGCCTTTGACGGACGAATTTTAGAAAAGGTAGTGAGAGCATGTCTGTACGTGATATATTGGATCAGATTGAAAATCTAGTGGCCGGGGCATCTCATGTTCCCCTTTCCAGCAAGTGTATGATTGATGAAAACGATTTGGTACACCTCGTGGAGGAACTCAGGAATGACCTGCCAAATGAGTTGGCTCAGGCGGGGCAGATCATGCAGGAGAGGGAGCAGATTCTTGACGATGCTCGAAAAGAGGCGGAGCGCATCAAGGCCGAAGCGAACAAGTACGCCCAGGAGCTTACGAATGACAGCACCATTGTCCAGCAAGCCAAGGAAAAAGAGCGGGCCATTCTCCAGCAGACCAGGGAGCAAGAACGGGAGATCATGGAGCGTACCCGCAAGAATTCGAAGCAACTTCGGGATGATGCGGATCGCTATGCGAATCAGGTCTTTGATCAGCTCATCCTTCATGTGTCGAATACCTTTCAGGGTGTACAGCAGGCGGAGCAGGGGCTTAATCAGGCTCGACAGGTACTTCAGCAGGCCAAGGAGCAGATGAATCGATCGGCCCAGCAGCAGAACCCTGCGGCACCGCCTTCTCAGCAGCCTGTGCAGGAACCGCAGAAGTAATCGGCCAGGAGCTCTTCCCAGTGGGAAGGGCTTTGTTTTTGCAGGAGGGGATCGGCTTGCGGGAAGAGGATATTCGCAATTTGCTGCATCAATATAAGGAAGGAAATATTTCCGAAGAGGATGCGGTGGGACGAGTGAGGGATATTTCCTTTGAGGACATGGGGTTTGCCGAGGTGGATCACCATCGGGAAATGCGGCAGGGTTTTCCTGAGGTCGTCTATGCGGAGGGGAAGACGAAGGAGCAGATTCTCGCTATTCTGACGTCTCTCTACCGGAAGAGCAAGGGAAATCTCATGGCAACCCGGGCGAGCTGGGAGAAATATGAGTATGTGAGACGGGAGCTTCCCGAGGCGCAGTACGATGAGGCGGCTCGTATCATTTACATCGAAAGGGACGAGAGGCTATTGCGGGATGAGAAGCGCTACATCTTGGTGGTGACAGCCGGAACCAGTGATATTCCAGTGGCGGAGGAGGCCCGTCTCACGGCATGGCTTTGGGGCAATCAGGTGAAGACCTGCTATGACTGTGGTGTGGCGGGGATTCATCGTCTTTTTTCCCATTTGGGCGAGATCCGGTCAGCCAATGTCATCATCGTCATTGCCGGCATGGAAGGAGCCCTTGCCAGTGTGGTGGGTGGGCTTACGGATAAGCCAGTGATCGCAGTTCCCACCAGCATAGGGTATGGGGCTTCTTTTCACGGACTGTCGGCCCTTCTTTCGATGCTGAACAGCTGCGCTTCGGGGGTCTCTGTGGTGAATATCGATAACGGTTTTGGTGCGGGAGTCTTGGCCAGCAAGATCAATGGGTTGAGGTGAGATCATGAAGGCGATATATCTTGATTGTTTTTCCGGTATCAGTGGCAATATGCTTTTGGGCGCTTTTTTGCAGGCAGGAGTCCCTCAAACGCACTTGGAAAAGGAGCTCAGGAAGCTGTCCCTGGAGGATGAATATCGCATTCGGGTGACGCAGGCGGATCGAAATGGGATTCGGGCCGTCCACGTGGAAGTGGAACTGACGGGGCGACACATGATCTCCATGACGGAGCATGCGGCACATCAGGAGAAGGGTCAGCATTCGGAGGGAAATGGGCATCACCATCACGCGCACAGGACCATGGCATCCATCCGCGACCTGTTGGAGAGATCCAGTTTGGAGGACGGGGTGAAGCAGCGGAGTATCGCAATTTTTGAAGCCCTTGCAGAGGCCGAGGGGAAGGTTCATGGAAAGCCAAAGGATGAAGTGACGTTCCATGAGGTGGGAGCCGTGGACTCCATCGTGGACATCGTGGGAACTGCCATTTGCTTGGATTATTTGGGCGTCGAGCGGATTTTTGTGTCCCGCGTCAATACGGGAAGCGGCTTCGTGAAGTGCGCCCACGGACTCATGCCCGTTCCCGCGCCTGCGACGGCGGAACTTCTGAAAGGGATTCCCTGTTATCACGAGGGCGCGGAAAAGGAACTTGCCACGCCTACGGGGGCGGCTGTGGTGAAGACTCTGGCCCTGTACGAGAAGGACTTGCCGGAGGACTTTGCGGTGGAGTCTATCGCCTACGGCGCGGGGACACGGGAACTGGAGATTCCCAATGTTTTGCGGCTCTATTTGGGAGAGTACCAGGGAGATCATGAGAGCCGGTGCTATTTATTGGAAACCAATATCGATGACATGAATCCACAGATTTACGGATATCTCTATGATCGCCTTTTGGAAGCCGGGGCATTGGATGTTTGGATCACGAGCATACAGATGAAGAAAAATCGTCCGGCCCAGATGCTTTCCCTTCTGGTGGATGAAGAGCACCAGGAGATCTGCACGGAGATCGTGTTCAAGGAGACAACCAGCATAGGAGTGCGGGTGATTCCCATCGGACGGCGGGTGGAGGCCGTGCGACGCATGGCCAGGGTAGAGACAAGATACGGCGGCGTGAACTGCAAGATCAGCGCCTATCGCGGCCACATCGTTTCCGTGTCGGCGGAATATGAGGATTGCAAGGAGCTTGCGCGAAAGGAGCATGTGCCCTTGAAGAAAGTTCAGCAGGAAGCCTTGCGCATCCTTGGCGGGCGCATTGGCGAGTGAGGCCGTGAAAAGGGGTGTTTCATTCTTGACAAACAGAATCCCTGTCGCTATAATGGACTGAGGTTGATGCTGATGATAGTGAATATTGCTGAATTGAGTGCCGGTGAGGGAAAAGCGGTTCCCTTTGCCTTCGAGGCATCCGCGGATGACATAGATGCCGTCTTTGAGGACTGTTGCTTTGAGGGTTTGATTGTTGCCAAAGGCCAGGTTGTGGACACGGGGACCTGTTATCGGGCAGAGGGTATCATCGAGTGCAAGCGGCGCTTCAATTGTGATCGGTGCCTTGATCCATGCGTGGAAGAGCAAGGAATTCGTTTCTCCGAGGAATTTCGTCGCAGGAGTGAGGAAAGGACGACGGATGAAGATTCGAATGTTTTTGATGGCGATGCGCTGGA
>CAMIWP010000195.1 GCA_946402475.1 uncultured Selenomonadaceae bacterium | reverse complement strand
ATCCACACATGATTGCCTACGGTGATCGGATAGGCGTATTCCAGTCCCTGATTGCGGCTCTTTATGTCCAAGGGATGTCCGGCGGTGTAGAACCCGCAGTTGGGAGCGATAAACACATAGTCGCCAAAGATGACTTTGCCGCCGTCCAGAATCACGGTGTTATGATTGGCAAAGAAATGATCCCCGATCTCGATGTTGTAGCCGTAATCGCACCAAAAGGGCGCATGAATGGAGAAATTTTCCTTGGTGCGCCCCAAAAGGCGTTTCAAGATGGCTCGACCCTCATCTTCTCGAGAGGGCTGCAATTGGTTGAATTCGTAACACAAGGCTTTGGCTTTTCGACGTTCCGCGATGAGTTCCTCATCGTAGTTTGCGTCGTACAGCATTTGCCGAAGCATTTTTTCCTTTTCGGTCATTTCTATCATCCTCATGGGACAGCTGTTCCGAAACATCAAAACCGAGGCGGTGAAAATGCCTCGGTTCTTTTTCGCCTGTCCCTTCCTTATGACATGATTACATGAACTCATCCGACGAAAGCACCACGTAGAAGGCTCCGAAATCCGCATGGACGCGCAGGATGAGCTGTTGGTTTCCGTTGGGGTTCATGAGTTTTCCGTGGCGAGGGACCTCCAAGTCGATGTCCTCGTTCTTGGCAGCCTCCCGTATGCTGAACACACCGTTCACCACGTTCAGAAATTCTTCCAGGCTGTCGACGGCGACTTCATCCCTGGCACTGTCAAAGGTCTCCTCGCTGTACCGGGACGCCAGCTCCGCAAACTCCCTGTCCTCCGCCATGATGCCGCTGACAATGCTGACATCTCCATCCATGCGCTGGGAAACCGCATAGAAAATGTCCCCCATCTCATCCGGCTGCACGGCTCTTGTCTCAATGACAGCAGGTCCCTCCAAGAACTCCATGAGAGACTTCATGAAGAGCTCCATGTACTCCCCATAGACTTCCGCCTCCAACAGAAGCTCCTTCCCCGCAGCCTTTTGCACCGCCGTCATCACGGGATGCTCGTCCGAAACGGGCTGGGATCCGGAGGCAGCCTCCACCGCCTCAAAGCTCTTCCGGCGCAGAAGATCCACCAGCTCCTCTTGGGAGAAAAGTCCCTCGTTCACTAGGTGCTGCGCCAGATACCTCTTATCCATTCTTGGCCGCCCTCTTGCGTATCTGCTCCACGGCCTTTTTGATCTGATCGCCGTTGTAGGGCTTCTGAATGAAATCAATGGCTCCCATCTTCAAGGTCTGCATGAGCTTCTGGGGAGTGCCCGCAGAGGAGAGCATGACCACGGGAACCTCCGGGCTCACCTCCCGGATGACCTGCAGAGCCTCAATGCCGCCCACCTCCGGCATGACGATATCGAGGATGACCCCGTCCGGCTTCTCGTTCATCTCTTTGAGAATGGCTTCCTTGCCGTTCTCCGCCTCGATGACCTCGCATCCCAGCGCCTCAAGCTCTGCCCGGAGTTTCTTCCTGAGCAACTTGGAATCATCCGATATCAACAACTTCAGTTTTCTATCCAAATTTACCGCCTCCCAGTCAGGGAATTTTTCGTAGATTTCTCTCTTGTAATCATTTCGTCACGAACGGGGAATTTCCTTCATGATTTCTGCGAAAGAAGATAAAAATTATGGCGGATCAAAGAAACATCCGTCATAGCTCCAGTCCCTTGGCCTTCCTTTCGGCATATTCCCGGTCCAACATCCCCAGGATCACCAGATTCTCGTAGATCCCATCGGTGAGGATGGTCTCCCGGATCAGCCCTTCCCGCACCATGCCTTCCGCTTCGTAGAGATGCAGGGCGCGGGCATTGTAGTCCTTGCAATCCATCCACGCCCGATGAGCCTTCCGCAGATCAAAGGTCCAAGCCTTCAGGAGCTTCATGGTCTCATGTCCGTAACCCTGTCCCTTTTTTCGGATGATGACATGGGTCCACTCCGTCTCCTTGGCTTCATTTTTGAGACCTGCAACCCAAACATACCCTACCGGAACTCCCGTCGCCTTCTCTTCCACGATGACGTCCATGGCATTCTGTCCGTGCCGGATGACCTCCAGGTGGCACTCCCTGGAGAATGGCACGATGTACTTGAGATTCTCCGGGTCCTCCTCCATCTGCATGATGCAGTCGATATCCCGTTCCTCCGCCTTTCGCAGGCGAAGGAGCGGCCCCTCGATGATGATGTCTTCCATTCAAATCCTCCCGACGGCAAGAATCCCCCGACCGTCCGACCAACGGGGGCGGTCGAGGGATCTCGCATCACTTGAACAAATTCTTCAGGGTATCCATAAAACTTTTCTGCTCCGGGTTTACGCTGTCGCCGCTGAGTTCGCCGAATTCCTTCAGGAGTTCCTTCTGCCGTGGGGACAGCTTCTGAGGCGTCAGGACCTTTACCACCACATGCTCGTCTCCCCGCCCGTTGCCACGCAAAAAGGGAACGCCTTTCTCCCGGATGCGCAGGATCTTGCCGGACTGTATGCCCGCCGGGATCTTGAGATCCACCGCGCCGTCCAGTGTCGGGACCTGGACCGTATCCCCCAAAGCCGCCTGGACAAAGGATATGGGGACCTCCACGATGACATCGTTGCCCTGGCGCTTGAACAACTTGTGCTGCTTGACGAAGATGTATACGTAGAGATCGCCGTTCTCGCCGCCTCTCGTTCCTGCTTCGCCGCCGCCGCTGACCCGGACCCTTGAGCCCTGATCCACGCCCTTGGGGATGTTCACCTTGATCTTGCGCCGCACCCTCTGCTTCCCGCTTCCATGGCAGGTCTTGCAGGGATTCTTGACCACCTTCCCCGTTCCGCCGCAGCGGCTGCAGGTGCGACGGTTGACGATGCGCCCGAAGGGCGTGTTCTGGGATATCTCCTGCTGCCCCGTGCCGTGGCAGTCCGGGCATTCCTCCGGCGAGGAACCCGCTGCCGCGCCCGTCCCATGACAGGAGGGGCAGTTCTCCGTGCGGGGGATGTCAAGCTCCGCCTCCTTGCCGAAGGCCGCTTCCTCGAAGGTGATCTCCAGATCATAGCGAAGGTCGCTGCCCCGTTCCGGCCCGGGACGACGGGAACCCCTGCCTCCGCCGCCGAAGAACATGTCAAAGATGTCCCCGAAGCCCTCGCTGCTGCTGAATCCGCCGCCGCCAAAGCCACCGAATCCGCCAAAGCCGCCGCCCATGCCGCCGGTACCGTCGAAGGCCGCATGGCCGAACTGATCGTACTGGGCCTTCTTCTGGGGATCCTTCAAAACATCGTATGCCTCGTTGATCTCCTTGGATTTCTCCCGAGCCTCCTCCTTGTTGTCAGGATTGCGATCGGGATGGTATTTCAGGATCATCTTTTTATAGGCTCGCTTGATCTCCGCGTCCGTGGCATTCTTGCTGACGCCGAGGACTTCATAATAGTCGCGTTTCTCGC
>CAMIWP010000194.1 GCA_946402475.1 uncultured Selenomonadaceae bacterium | reverse complement strand
TTATCTCCAATAATATTGCGAACGCGAATACCACAAGAACCCGGGAAGGCGGTGCTTATCACCGTCGTTTCGTGGTGTTTAAGCCAAGGGATCAGAAGATGGACAAGGCGAGTTTCGAGGGATTTCTCCAGAAGTCGGCCAACCGTCTGAAGGCCGGGAACGGTGTCCGTGCCCTGACGATTGAGACCGATGATACCCAAGGACCGTTGGTGTACGACCCGGGACATCCCGATGCAAATGCGGAGGGCTATGTGGAGCGCCCCAACGTGAACATCGTGGCAGAGATGGTAGATATGATTACCGCATCCAGGGCTTACGAGGCGAACGCGACCTCCATCAATGCGGCGAAGAGCATGACAAGCAAGGCATTGGAAATCGGCGGGAATTAACGGGTGAGGTGGTATAGATGCAGTCAGAGCCTTTGCAGATGACGCCGGTGCGCCCGGTTGTGTTGCATGCGGAAAGCCATCTGGGGGAGACCAAAGAAAAAACGGAAGTGAAGAGCTTCGGCGAGTATTTGGTGGATTCACTGAAGAAGACAAATGAGTTGATCCATGATTCGGATAAATGGAATGCTGCCTTGGTAGCCGGGAAGGTGGAGGACATCTCCCAGGTGATTGTAGCGGGGCAGAAAGCGGAGATCGCGACACAGTTGACCCTTCAGGTCCGCAACAGGGCAGTATCTGCCTATCAGGAAATCATGCGCATGCAGGTGTGATTTTCGAGGAATCGGGGCGAGTTTTTTCTGCGTGGCAGCCTCGCTCGATTCCCTGAAATTGCAGGAGTGGATGCGAAGGGATGGAGAACATGGCAGATTGGAAAGAGCGGTATCTGCAGCTTTGGAATAGATTCAGCAAGCAGCAGCGGTATATCTTCATCGGCTCCATGTTGGCATTGCTTGTGGCCGTGATGGGCGCAGGCCTTTGGTACGGGAGCGCACCGGACATGGTTCCCCTGTTTACTAACATGGAATCCAAGGATGCGGGTGAGGTTGCGGCAAAGCTGAAGGAATTAAAAATTTCATACGATATCCAGGAAAATAAGCTGGGAACCACGATACTCGTCCCATCCGCCAATGTGCATGAGGCGAGGCTCAACCTGGCGGTGGAGGGCCTTCCCCGGGGCCAAAAGGGCTTTGAGATCTTCGATGACAGCAAACTGGGGGTCACGGAGTTCCAGAATAAGGTGAACTATCTCCAGGCCCTTCAGGGAGAACTGACCCGTACCATAGAGCAGATCGAGACCGTACAGAAAGCTAGGGTGCATATTGTCCTGCCGGAAGATAGTCTTTATAAGAAGAACGAGAAACCGGCGACAGCTTCCATCATGTTGATGCTGAAGCCGAATCAGGAATTATCCAAGAAGGAAATCAAGGGCATTGTCAATCTCGCGGCTCACAGCGTACAGGGCCTCATGCCGGAAAACATCACCGTCGTGGATGAGACGGGCAGGATTCTCAACGATCCCGATGAGGATGAGGAAAAAAGTGTCAGCAATCAGACCTTGACACAGTTAGAAATGACGAAGAAAGTGCAGGATCGTCTGCAAAAGAATGTTCAGTCGCTTCTCGACCAGAGTCTCGGAGAGGGGCGTGCTTTCGTGCGCGTAAGCGTGGAACTGGATTTCGACACGAGGCAGACGGATCGCCAGATCTTCACACCGGTGGTGGATGATTCCGGCATCATCCGTAGCCAGCAGGAGATCAGCGAGAACTATGCCGGAAACTCCACGGTTCCCGGCGGTCCTGCAGGGGTTCAGTCCAATGTGCCGGGTTACGTGGCAGAGGAGAACAATTCCAATGCGGAGTACGAACGCAAGGAGGCCACTCGGAACTACGAGATCAATGAGGAAAAACAGAAGGTAGTGGCGTCCCCCGGCTCCATCCGCCGCTTGACGGTGGCGGTTCTCGTCAACGACGATGTCACTGCCGCCCAGCAGGACAGCATCCTGCGCTCCGTGAGTTCCGCTGCTGGAATCAACACGGAGCGGGGTGATACGATCTCCGTGGAGCCTCTGCCCTTCAGCACGGAGGCTGCGGATCGCAGGGCTGCCGCAGAGCAGGCGGAACGCGAGCGTCAGGAACGCATTCTCTACATGCAGATCGCAGCGGTACTCTTGGTGCTTGCCCTCATAGGACTCTATTTCTACATGAAGCGCCGCAAGCGCCTTATGGAGGAGGCCGCCCTTGCCGAGCAGCAGCGCTTGGCGGAGGAGGCCGAGCAGCGGCGGTTGGCAGAGGAGCGTGCCGCAATGATAGAAGCCGGCGAAGTCGAAGAAGAAGAACTCACCGAAGACGAGCAGAGGCAGCTCAATGAGAAGCAGCAACTCATGAAACTCATTGATGCCAAGCCCGCCGAGGTTGCAATGCTCATCAAGACATGGCTTGCGGAGGATGAATAGACTATGGCAGCGGACATGTACGGTAATTCCAGCGGAAGCGAGCTTACGAACCAGGAGAAGGCGGCGATTCTTTTCATCGCCTTGGGGCCGGAGTATTCCGCGAAGCTCTTCCAGCACATGGATGATGACGAGATCGAGCGCATCACACTGGAGATTGCCAGCCATAAGCAGGTAAGCGCTGAAATGAAGGCCGAGGTCATCAGCGAATTCTATCAGATGGCCATGGCGAAGGACTACATTTCCACCGGTGGCCTGGAATATGCACAGAGTGTACTGGAGAAGGCTTTGGGAGCAGAGAAGGCGATGGACATCATCAATCGCCTTACCACGAGCCTTCAGGTCCGTCCCTTCGATTTTCTGCGGAAGACGGATCCTTCCCAGCTCCTGACCTTCATACAGAACGAGCATCCTCAGACCATCGCCCTCATCATCGCCTATCTGGAGGCGGAGCAGGCAGCTACGGTCCTCGGCTCCCTGCCGACGGACGTGCAGGCGGATGTGGCAAAGCGCATCGCTGTCATGGACCGGACGTCCCCGGACATCATCCGGGAGGTGGAGCGGGTGTTGGAGCGCAAGCTCTCCACCCTGGTCAATCAGGATTTCACCACGGCGGGCGGCGTGGAAGCCGTTGTGGAGGTCCTCACCCATGTGGACCGCACGACGGAAAAATCCATACTGGAAGCCTTGGAAGTGGACAATCCGGAGCTGGCCGAGGAAATCAAGCGGCGCATGTTCGTCTTCGAGGACATCGTTCTCTTGGACGATCGCTCCCTTCAGATGGTGCTCAGGGAAGTGGACAACAAGGATCTTTCCCTGGCGCTCAAGGCGACGCCGACGGAGGTCTCCGACAAGGTGTACAAGAATATGTCCAAGCGCGCCGCCGATATGCTGCGCGAGGAAATCGAGTTCATGGGCCCCGTGAAGATCCGCGACGTGGAAGAGGCCCAGGTCAAGGTGGTCAACATCATCCGCGCACTGGAGGAAAAGGGCGAGATCGTTGTTTCTCGCGGACAGGGGGACGAGATGTTTGTCTAAGGTCATTAAGGC
>CAMIWP010000193.1 GCA_946402475.1 uncultured Selenomonadaceae bacterium | reverse complement strand
CTCCACAAGTCTGTATACTTCTCCTCTTCGTCATTCTTCCGGCGGATCCTCAAAGCCGATCAGCCAAGCGGCGATGAAACCTGTGATGTACGCTGTAACCATGCCCAGAAGATACACGGGAACATTGTCCGTCGTGGGAGCAAGGGGAAGCCCGGAGATGCCCATAGCTCTCGCACCCACCATAAAGGATGCTTCCACCGCGCCGCCAAAAGCGCCGCCGATGCATGCGGCGACAAAGGGCTTCCCCAAAGGAAGCGTGACACCGTAAATGAGAGGTTCGCCGACTCCCATAATGCCTACGGGCAACGCGGAAAGAATGGTCTTCTTGAGGAATTTGTTCCTTGTTTTACAATAAACGGCAAGGGATGCGCCCACTTGGCCCGCTCCCGCCATGGCGAGGACGGGCAGTAGAATCGTAACGCCGTAGTTCGCGAGGAGATCCGCGTGGATGGGTGTGAAACTCTGATGCACGCCCATCATGACCAGAGGAAGCCAGATCCCCCCGAGGATGAACCCCGTGATTGCGCCGCCCGTGCCGATGGCTCCCGTGGCTGCCGCTCCGACGGCGTCGGAGATGAATCCTCCCAGAGGTTGCAGGAGAAAAGCCGCCATGCAGGAAGAAAGAACCACCGTACAGAAGGGCGTCAGGAAGAGATCGAACATCTCCGGGATGATGCGATGAAGCCTCTTTTCCAGCCAAGCGGCAAAGGCCGCCACGAGGATGACGGCAATGACGCCCCCGCGTCCGGGCAGGAGCTGGGTATCCCCAAAGCTGATGGAGGCCAGTCCCGGATGGGAGATGAAAGCTCCCAGCAAACCGCCGATGACGGGGGTTCCGCCAAATTCCCTGGCGGCATTGTAACCCACGAGGAGATTCATTCCCCAGAACACGGCATTCCCTGCCGTTGCCAACAGGTTCCAGAGGGGGGAGGATGTGAGGGACGGATCGATCTTGGCCGATATGGCAAGGCATCCCGTGAGCAGTCCGCAGGCGATAAAGCCGGGAATCAAGGGGATGAAAATGCTTGCGATGCGCTTGAAGAAGAGTTTCACCGGCGTGGCGTTCTTTGCCCGTATCCGGGCATGAAGAGCCTTGCCGTCTCCGATCTCGGGCCTTCCGACCGTCTCTTCGGGGGTGGGAACACTCTCCAGCACTGCCCGGAAGCATTCGGTCACTGCCGCAGCCTTGTCGGGACCCAGAATGATCTGCAATTCCTCCCCCGCATCGTGGATCCCAAGGACGCCCTCTATGCGCCTGATGTCCTCCAGCATGGCATCATCTTTTTTCGACAACCGCAGCCGCAGCCGCGTCATGCAATTCATGGCAGACAGGATGTTTTCCCCGGGGCCCGCGCACCGATAAATTTCCTGTGCAATTTGTTCGTTGGTCACTTTCGTCCTCCCTTGCTCGGCACGGAATTCTTTCAATCATTCAATCGGTGAACCTCCACCTCCGGCTCCTGCCCCGGAAGAAGCTCCATGACCATGAAGGACGGCCTTCTCTCGTCCCTGGGACGCGAAGCGCTGCCCGGATTCAGCAACGTGATGTTGTCCCTTGTGAAATCCACTCGATGGGTGTGTCCGTAAACCGCAATATCACAGCCCGCATCCCTGGCCGCCTCCATCAGGATGCTCGTGCCGTGATTCACGTCGTAAGTGTGACCGTGAGTGAGAAAGATCTTGTGCCCCGCCACCTTCACCACGGTTTCGTTGGGAGCATCCCCGCGGGGCCAATCCCCATTGCCCGCTACCATCACCACGCCGGTGTTCGCCAGTTGTTCCAGATACTTCCCATCGTCAATGAAGTCACCCCCATGAAGCCAGAGCTCCATGCCCGGGGCCGCATCCAACACCGCTTCCACAGCCCCTCGATCTCCATGGGTATCGCTTACGATTCCTATTTTCATGATCCGTTCTCCCCTTCCCAAACCAATTGAACGGTCAATGCGAGAAAGGGCACCTTGGCCGAAGCTGTGATCTCTTCACCCGTCACCCACTTGCTCCAGCCCGCGTTCGCGCCAAAGAACCGGCAGCGAAGGCGCCCCCTTCTTCCCTTGCCATCCAGTCGGATCCGAATACCATGAACGGGCTGCACCTTTCCCTCCGCGTCCAGGATTTCGGCGGTTTCTCCCTCTGCCGTCTCCCTTCCCCAACCGTATCTCGGCGAAAACACCGCATAGCGGATACCGAGGAACGGGGACGAAAATCGCAGTCTCATGCCCTCCAAAGGCGTTGTCCCACCTCCTCCGCACGCATGTCCTTCCGCGACCTCCGGCAGCCATCTCCCTCCGGATTTCACGGAGCAGAGAAGAAAGGGCCTTCCCTGCCGTTTTTCCACGAGATCCACCGGAAATTCATTGAGACAGAGCGCCCGATGCATCTCCTTGAAGATCACCACCGGATCCACGCCTCGGAATCGCTCCACGTTTCTCACCAGATAAAAATCGGTCCATTGAACAAGGTAGTCATGATAGGAAAGCTTCCAACTGTCATCCTCCTCAAAGCTGCCGTAGGTGTCCAAGACGAATTCCTTCCAGTAAAAAGTAGGGCCGATCAAACAGACACCAAAAGCCCTGTTGGCATAAAGGAAGTTCATGGACACATCCACGATGCGCCAGTCAACCCCGGAAGCCTCATTCACCAAGCATTGGGAAGCAAGCGTGTCGGTGCTCACCCTGGTCAGCATCGTGAACCTCGTTCCGGGCTTGCAAAAGAGTGCCCAATGGCTCAGGGAGCCCAGGATGCAGGCCACCTCCTCGGCATGGAAGAGAATGGCCACCTGCTCCGCTGCGCTGAATTTCTCGGGTTCCACCAAGGCAAACCCTTTGTCCGCATAAAATCGTTCAAAGTATGCCTCGTTGCAACAAAGAGTTTCCGTCTTGGTGAGCTCGGATCTGGTCAAAAAGATCTTCCTGCCCAGAAGTCCCTTCACCCGTTCCGGCATACCCGCTTTCTTCGCCATGTAGCGGTAGGGAATCAAATGCTCCTTTGTGTAATCGTACCAGCTGTGCACGGCCTCTTCCGGGATAATCACGGATCGGAAACGCGTGGGCCTCGCAACGATCAAGATCCGTTCCCTCGGTATGTCGAGCAGCTCCAGAAAGGCATCGTGCCACTGCGTCCACTTCCCGATGACGAGAAACGCGATTCTTTTCCCCTCCGTCTTTCTCCGACGATGGTCCCATGTATCTATGGGACCATCGGGAGGGGGTAGTAGGAACCACATCCTGCCAAAATTTTCCAAAATAAAATGGCCGAAGTGTGAAATGAGGACACCGCCGTAAACGACCTCCTCATCCACATCCTCAATCTCCTCTTCCTCCACGCGATAAGACTGGTTGACGCCGAACCATCCGCCTTCGGGCGGCTTTTCTCGAAGAAATCCGGCCACGAAACGAAACGTTCCGTCGCAGACCCCGCCGGAGTACTCCCCTCTGGAGAGCTCACGAAGACGAGGCGGCAAAATAATGCCGCGTTCCAGC
>CAMIWP010000192.1 GCA_946402475.1 uncultured Selenomonadaceae bacterium | reverse complement strand
GTGGGATTCGAACCCACGGTGCGTTGCCGCATCACTGGTTTTCAAGACCAGCTCCTTAAACCGCTCGGACACCTCTCCATGATACACGCCTTATTTTATGGGCTTCCATGGACTTTGTCAATCTTTTTTTGAGGGGGCTGATTTTCGGCCTCCTTTTTGCATGTATGGGAGTGAAGGGAGGTGAGGACATGGCAAAGAGAACGGAGGAGGCGACAAAGCTGGCCGTAAAGGTAAAGGTGGAAAACCCGGAGACGGGGAAGGCCGCCTACAGCCAGCGGATCTTCGCTCACATCGACCCGGCTCTTTCCGATGAGGATGCTTTCTCCATCGGAACGAAGCTTGGCGCACTGCAGGCCCATGAGGTCGCAGGGCTGAACCGCACCGATGCGGCGGGCTTGATTGCTTGAGGAAGGAGGAAATTTTTTGGAAAGGGGGTGAAGGAGCGTGAAGAGCGTACTCAAGATGGTGCTGTCTTTGCCCGGGAACAAGACGGTGACCTACAGCCTGGCGGATCCCAAGGATGGGCTTGGAAAGGCCGAGGTAGAGGCGGTACTGGGTGAAATGCTGGATAAGAGGGCGGTTAACGTGAACGGGGAGTTTGCGACGGCCGTGAAGGAGGCATACATCCAGAAGACAGAGCGGCAGGAACTCGTGTAACGAGGAACGGGCGGGAAAAACCGGCAGGCAGTTCCCTCAGGGGACGGCCTGTCGGTTTTTTTCTGTGAAGGGTCTGCATTTCACAAGGGAAAGTGGTATAATGTTATCAATCTCTTCGGAAGGGTGGCCATCTCATGGAATACATTATCTTCCTGCTTCTGGGCACGGGGGTTGGTATCTTTGGATCCCTTGTGGGCATCGGGGGCGGGCTCATTTGTGTCCCGGTGTTTATTTTCTTCCTGTCGGCAGGGGGAATCTATCCTTACTTTACCACTGCGGCCCAGATCACGGGCACATCCCTGGTCATCGTCCTGGCCAATGCCATTTCCGGGGCCATGGCTTATGTGCGGCAGAAACGGGTTTTCTTCCACGCCGCCATACCCTTTGCTCTGGCCACCCTGCCCGGGGCTTTTCTCGGTTCCTACATTGTGGACAGGTTCTCCGTGGGCATGCTGAACCTGTACTACGGCATCTTCATGGGGTGCATGGCCATCATCATGTACTGGAACGCCACCCACGGGAAGCATGAGGACAGGTTGGAACTTCCGCCGGATTTCCGCTACCATCGGGGAATCGGCATTGCCGCCAGCATGGGGGTTGGTTTCCTTTCCAGTATCTTCGGCGTGGGGGGCGGCATCATTCACGTGCCACTCATGGTCTATCTGCTGGATTTTCCCGTCCACATTGCCACGGCGACTTCCTGCTTTATCCTTGCCGTATCTGCCCTCGGCGGCGTCGTTACCCACGTGCTTCTCTCCCATGTGGTGTGGATCCCCGCCGTCTGCATCAGCATCGGCGCAGCGGTGGGAGCGCAGATCGGCGCCAAGATGTCCCGTAAGACCAAGTCCAAGACCATTCTCACACTGTTGGCTATCGCCATGCTCTTTGTGAGCCTTCGCCTGATCCTCTCCGGCAGTACGAATTGATGAAAGAATGATGAAAGAAAAAACCACGGATGACTGCGTCATCCGTGGTTTTCTTCTTCTTCGATACGATTCAAAATACTTACGTTGTCCTTGCCGTGTTCCTTCTTTGCATTGTACAGGGCCTTGTCTGCCCGGCGGAACAGGCTGGCGGCATCATCTTCTGTTGTAGCTTCCGTGACGCCGATGCTAGTGGTGATGTGCTTGCCGTCGGGCAGGAAAGAGATGTCCGATATGTTCCGGCGCACACGCTCTGCAATCCTCGCGGCAGATTGTACGCCGATGCCCGCCAGTATGACGAAGAACTCATCGCCCCCCCAACGCCCGGGAGCATCCATGCGGCGGGTATTGCGCTTCAGCACATCCGCCACGACCTTCAGAGCCTGATCTCCCGTTTCATGACCGTAGGTGTCGTTGATCGTCTTGAAATCGTCGATATCCATCATGATGACAGACAAGGGCTGCTTGGATGCCTTGAAGAAATCCAGGGAGCGTTCCAGTATAGCTTCCATCTCGCCGCGATTCAGGAGCGTTGTGAGACGATCGGTCTGTGCCAGCTCCGCCAACCCTTGGTTCACGGCTTCCAGTTCCTGGGAAACAGCCTTGATGAAGTGGACCATGTGGCGCATGATATGGGTCTGCCAACTGAATTTCCTGATATGGGGCGGCAGGGGATTGGCCATGGCTTCCTCGGGAGGCCCTTCCCGCATGCCTACCAACTGCAGGGTCATGTTGGAGACCATGACGTGCTTCTCATGCCTGAGGAACTCGCCAAAGGCGTAAAAGCCGAAAAAGGGCGCGATTTCGCGGCAGGAATCCAGTTCCATGTCCACATCGTCCCCCAAGAGCATCCATCTGGCGATGCAACTCGTGACGAAAATTCCTTGAGGACGGAACTGGCGCATACGCTGGCGCAGTCCCCGGGCTTTTTCGATGATGCCTTCGGGGTCTCCGTAGGCGAAATGCAGATGCTCCCCCAGTCGAAAATCCGCGCTGAACATCACGGCGCCGTCGCTTCGGCAACTGCGGGGATAACGGGCAAAGAGGGTATCCTCCCGCTCGAAATAGAGGGGAAAGGTGAGAGCTTCCCAGGTAAAGTCTTCGTTGTTCTTGATGCCAAGATATTTGCCGTAGGCCTCCATGGCCGGGGCATCGTCGATTTCTTTGATGACACAAGGACCGTCCAGGGCGGTGATGACCATATCCCTGCCCAACGCCTCCCAACCGAAGCTGTCGGCGGAGGTCACGTGAAGTTCTTTTCCTCGGAACACCACCGCCATCAGGCCGGAGGTCATGATCTCTCCCTCGGTGAAGATGCATCCGTTCTGGCCCATGTAATCTTCGTCGATGATGCCTCCGAAGAATGGGATATCTTCCCGCGTGTCCGACAGGCTGGCCAGTATATCCGGCAGTTCCAAGCTGCTGTCCACCAGCATCAGCTCCACCGCAACGGCATCCGGCATCTCCCGGAGCCGATCCCGCAGGGACTGCCCGATCTCTGCGCAACTCATGGAGCGACTGGTATAGGTCAGTATCTCTGTTTGGGCTTGGGAGAATACGGTAAATGTCACGGAGGCGCCCTTTTCAACGATGGTGTTGTCCGCGACGCTCATGGCCACCAGGCTTCCTATAACCTGTGCATCCGGCAGAAATCCGTGGAGCTTTTGGATCATGTCCTCCAATTCTGTCCGATCCATCTTTGAGCAAAATACGGACACGAGAATGGAGGAAATCACGGGCAACCTTGCCAGCGTACCGCTGACCTTTTGCAACATGTCCGTGAACTCATTGCGGTTCCTCACCGTATATGATAACTGCTTCATATCTTAATCATCCTTACAACCCTTTGGTATCCGTTTTGCCGTGGGCAAAACGTGCCCATCGGGCGTTTCGACGGATCGTCTCGCCATGATG
>CAMIWP010000191.1 GCA_946402475.1 uncultured Selenomonadaceae bacterium | reverse complement strand
GTAACGGGGGTCGCGTAATGGAAGCAGAAGCAAACGCAGGAAAAAAGGCAGAAGAATTCAATGTATATGAAGGTCTCACGGACGAGGAAGTCATTCTGGAAATCAAGGACAACAACAGCAGCGTTGCATTGGATTACCTCATCAACAAGTACCGCAATTTCGTAAGGGCAAAGGCGCGTTCCTATTTTTTGATCGGCGCGGATCGAGAGGACATCATTCAGGAGGGTATGATCGGCTTTTACAAGGCCATTCGCGACTTCAGGAACGACAAGCTATCATCCTTTCGGGCCTTTGCAGAGCTTTGCGTGACGCGGCAGATCATCACGGCCATCAAGACCGCGACGCGGCAGAAGCACATACCACTGAATTCCTATATCTCGTTGAACAAGCCCATCTACGATGAGGATTCCGACCGCACCCTTCTCGATGTGCTGTCGGGGGCGAAGGTGTCCGACCCGGAGGAGCTGGTCATCAGCCGGGAGGAGTTTGTGGACATCGAGAGAAAGATGGAGGAGATATTGAGCGACCTGGAATGGAAGGTTCTCATGTCCTATTTGGACGGGAAATCCTATCAGGAGATCGCGCTGGAGCTTCATCGCCACGTGAAGTCCATCGACAATGCCCTGCAGCGGGTCAAGCGGAAGCTGGAGCGCTACATGGACAATCGGGGGGACGATATTGACATCAGCACCGTGTACCGGGGCCTTTCCTCCATCAACCGTCATCTGTCCGATTTGGCAGAGGGCGTCATGGTGAAATGAGGTTGCTACAATTGAATAGGGGACAGGTGTCTAAGCAGACTTAATAGGGAAGTCCGGTCATAGTCCGGCGCGGTCCCGCCACTGTAAGGGGAGCAAGTCCATTTCCGGGTGCGTAGCACTCGGGGCCACTGGGGAAACCCGGGAAGGTGTGGAGGAGCGATGAGCCAAGCCAGGAGAACTGCCTGTCCGACAATCACCGTTTTTACCCACGAGCGATGGGAAGGGGATTTCACGAGACGTGCGCGTTGGTCTGCGGTTTTGTTTGTGAATGGGGTTCCCTTCTTGGGAAACCCATTTTATTTTATTCATAGGAGGAATCTTACATGAAAAATTGGAAGAAATTCTTGGTGGCCTCTCTGGCTTGTTCCACGTTGATGGGCATAGCCCCCATGGCGGCGGATGCCGCCTATCAGCTGAACCCGGAGGTCAAGAAGGCAACCCCGGCTCTGATGACGGCTACCCAGATCGGCGTGCTGAAGAACGAGAATCCGTCCATGCGGGAGGCAGCCGACAAGGATGCCATTGTGGTCATGAGCTTCGGCACCACTTACAAGGATACCCGCGCAAAGACCATCGACGCCACCGTGGCAGACATCCAGAAGGCCCATCCCGGCGTGAAGGTGGTGACTGCCTTTACCTCTCACATCATCATCGATCGGATCAAGAAGAACGAGGGATTGAGCTATCCGACCCCCGAAGAGGCTCTTGCCCGCCTCAAGGCCGAGGGGTACACCCGCGTGGCCCTGGTATCCCTTGACGTGATTCCGGGAGTGGAGTATGGTTACAATCGGGGCGTCTTCGAGAATTTCAAGAAGGACTTCAAAAAGATGACCTTGGGTACATCCCTCATGTACTGGCAGGGACAGGAGGGGCAAGCCGACGATGTGGCGGATTTCATCAAGGCGCTTTCCGGTCAGATCCAAAAGCAAGGCAAGGATGAGGCCGTCTTGCTCCTGGCCCATGGCACACCCCAGCCGGCCAACGCCTACTATTCCGTGATCCAGGCAAAACTGGACGAGATGGGATGCGAAAATGTTTATGTCTACACGGTGGAGGGCTGGCCGAACCTTGAGACCGTCCTGCCGAAGCTGAAGAAGAACGGGATCCGGAAGGTGACCCTCATGCCCATTATGATGGTAGCCGGAGACCATGCCAACAACGACATGGCAGGGGACGAGCCGGATTCCCACAAGAGCATCCTGACGAAGGAAGGCTTTGCGGTGGAGACCTACCTCCATGGACTCGGCGAGAACAAGGCCATACGGGATCTCTACGTTGCCCGTGCCAATGAGGCGTGGGACGCTTTGGTGAAGTGATCTGATCCGGGAAAAATTTATATGAGAGAGCGTTAGAATTTCCCGAAGAGAAAGCTCTTACGCTCTCTGCATATACCGCGGGCAATTTGTTGCAAGATGAAAATTTCAGTGCTCGCGAGTATAGAGTGAGGCTGCTGCCTGGCGCAGGGCCTCATTTTTTGTTGAAAACTGCATACCTGTTGAAACGCCCATTGTTCAAATTTCGTCTGTGGCGAAATTTGAACAATTGCGCTATAATAGTCTCTGTATATAATTTTTGATGTTGCTGGAGGCTGTTGGCAATGCCTTTGAATCTGATCGAGATGGAAGATGTATCCCATGTCTATCATGCCGGACAGGAGAACGAACAATGTGCCCTTTCTCATGTGAACTTGTCCGTGAGAGAGGGGGAGTTCGTGGCAGTTTTGGGAGCCAACGGCTCCGGAAAATCGACACTGGCGAAACATTTCAACGGGCTGTTGCTCCCCACGGAAGGGCATTGTCGCATTGGGGGAATGGACACGAGGGAGACGGAGGCGGTGTGGAGGATCCGCCATCAGGTCGGTATGGTGTTCCAGAACCCGGACAATCAGATCATCGCGGCTGTGGTGGAGGATGACATTGCCTTTGGCCCGGAGAACCTCGGGGTTCCGCCGGAGGAAATCCGTCGCCGTGTGGATGCGGTACTGGCTGCAGTGGACATGCGGGAGTATCGTACCTGCGCACCTCACCTTCTCTCGGGAGGGCAGAAGCAGCGCATCGCCATCGCAGGAGCCCTTGCCATGGAGACGAAGTGCTTGGTCTTGGATGAGCCAACTGCCATGCTTGATCCAAAGGGACAGAGAGAAGTCTTGGAAACGGTGAAGAGACTCCGTCAGGAAAAGGGCATTACCATCGTCTATATTACCCACTTCATGGAGGAAGCGGCGGCTGCGGATCGCATCGTGGTCATGGAGAAGGGGAGGATCGTCGAGGAAGGGACGCCGAGGGAGGTCTTTGCCCGACCGGATCGTCTTCGGGAATGGCAGCTTGACGCTCCTCTGGCGGCGAGACTGGCGGAGAATTTGCGGAAAAGGGGATTGCATCTGCCGATGGACATCTATGAGAGCAAGGAATTGGTCGGGGCACTGATGGAGATTGCTTCCGGCAGAAAGGCTGTTGGCAGAAGATAAAGATGTCGATTGAGATAAGAAACGTAACCCATATTTATATGCCAAAGACTCCCTTTGAGCGCAAAGCTCTGGACGGAGTGGATCTGGTGATCGAAGAGGGAAGCTTTGTGGCCGTGGCGGGTCACACCGGTTCGGGGAAATCCACTTTAATGCAGCATCTTAACGGACTGCTGGCGCCCGCCTTCGGTCAGGTGCTTGTAGATGGCGTGGATCTGAATGCCAAGGGATCGAAGCGGGAAAAGCTCGCGGCCAGAGAGGCCAGACGCAAGGTGGGCA
>CAMIWP010000190.1 GCA_946402475.1 uncultured Selenomonadaceae bacterium | reverse complement strand
CGTCTCTCCCGTGAGTATATTGAGTCCCCCGTCGAATTCCACCTGCACGTGTTCCAGAAGGGCAAAATTCCAGACCGTCAGCGTTTTCAACATACAGCAAGATCTCCCATCCTAAAGGGCGAGTGCCCTCATTTTTCTCATCATCGTCTCCGCCGCTTCCAGAGGCTTCACCACGACGATGATGCTGTCATCCCCCGCCACCGTTCCGATGATCTCCGGCCATTTTCTTCCATCGATTGCCGATGCCACGGCACTCGCGGCACCGGGCAACGTCTTCACCACCACGATGTTTTCGCTGACATTCAGTTCCGTCACGAACTCCTGAAAAATCCTTGCCGCCCGCGCCTTGGTAATCTCCGGGATGTTTCTCGCGGGAGCAGCGTAGCGCGAACGCCCATCTTTCATGGGAACCTTGACCAGCATGAGTTCCTTGATGTCCCTGGAAACCGTCGCCTGGGTCACCTCAATGTGATGACGGCAAAGGGCCTCGGCGAGTTCTTCCTGCGTCCCGATGACTTCGCGCGCGATGATCTCCCTGATCTTCTCTTGGCGAATCTCTTTCATTTCACACCTCGATCATTTCAGATCACTTGCCCAAAGCTTTGTCCTGAGAATCTTATAGTAATCCTTGTCTTCAAACTTTACGATTTTCGCGGTCACCGGGGAGCGCTCCACAATCACTTCATCCCCGGGCAAAAGCCGAAAACTCTCCTGCCCGTCAAAGGTGACGATGATGTCCTGATGAACCGCCGCGATGTAGATGCGTATCACATCCCCTTCATCTACCACCAAGGGGCGAAAATTAAAAGTATGGGCGCAGATGGGCGTCACCAGGAGAGCCTTGACGGTGGGGTTCATAATGGGACCGCCGGCAGAAAGGGAATAGGCCGTGGACCCCGTAGGGGACGACACTATGATCCCGTCGGCTTTGTAGTCCATGAGATGTGTCTCGTTAATGCTCAATCCCAGATGGAGCATGCGAGCTACACCGCCCTTGGTAATGACCACGTCATTGATGGCATTTCCGAGGAATTTTGGGGGCTCCTTCTCCCTTTTCACATAACCGGAAAGAAGCAACCGCTCCTCAATACGATAGGTCCCCTCCAAAATCTTGGATAGTTTCTTCTCCAGTTCATCCGGCTCAATATCCGCCATGAATCCGAGGGTGCCGATATTGATGCCGCAAACGGGAACGCTGCGGGAACCAAGTCTGCGGCAGACTCCCAACAGTGTCCCGTCGCCGCCGATGCTGAGGGCCATATCGATGGGAAGATGCTCCAGATCCTCCCTGCCAAGGCTCTCGCAACCGAAGAACACGGCCTCGTCCTTCGGAAGCACAAGCTCCACGGAACGCCCTTTGCAAAAGTCCGCGACCCTTTTCAGCATCGCGCCGGAGCGCTCCTTGCTCACATTGGGAAAAACAGCAATTCTCTCCATAATCTTCTCCGTGACTCCTCATTCAAGCTCCCCGTGAGCCGCCATCACCGTGTCCGTGATCTGCTCCGAAGATACACCGTTTTTTCCCGGACGGAGGGAAAGGTGAAGGAGATATTCGATATTTCCCTCCGGCCCCTTGATGGGGGAATAAGTCAACGCCATCGGACAGAGCTCCTCTTCCCGGCAGAAACCAATGATGTTTCGGATGACTTCTTCATGCACGGAAGCCTCCCGCACGACGCCCTTCTTCCCCACCTTCTCCCGTCCTGCCTCAAACTGCGGCTTGATGAGGGCGACGATTTCCCCCGTGGGTTTCAAGAGTGCCTTGACCGCAGGCAGGATCTTGGTCAGGGAAATAAAGGAAACGTCGATGGAGACAAAGTCCAGACGATCCTCCAACATATCCGGAGACACATGGCGCATATTCGTGCGCTCCATGTTCACCACACGGTCATCCGTGCGCAACTTCCACGCGAGCTGCCCATAACCCACATCGACGGCATAGACCTTCCTCGCCCCGTTCTGGAGCATGCAATCCGTGAATCCCCCGGTGGAAGCGCCGATATCCGCCGCTACCTTCCCCAAAAGGCCCAGACCGAATTCCTCCACCGCCTTGGCCAGTTTCATGCCTCCGCGGCTCACATAGGGAATATCTTCCCCCAGCAAGCGCAATTCCGCTTCCGCCTTTACCGAGGTTCCAGCCTTATCCACCTTCTGCCCGTCCACGAGCACCTGACCCGCCATGATGATGCGCTTCGCCCTCTCGCGGCTCGTCACCAGCCCTCGCTCCACCAAGAGCATGTCCAGTCGCTTCTTCGACATACACCGTCCCGCCATCCATTACGTCACGTTTCTGCCCCGCATCCCCGCAAGGCCGTCAAAAAGGCCGACGATACGGGGACGAAAACCGTCTCGATTATAGCATACTCAACAAGCCGCAACAAGAGGATTTTACTTCGCGGCACCCTGCCCCAAAAGGGAATTGATGTACTGCTGGGCCGTGCGGCCGGAAATCCCGGGATGCCCCATTCCCCATTGACGGGCTCCCATCTCCAGCTCATCCTCCGAAAGCCGGATCTCCGGATGGCGTCGGGCAAGTTTTTTCACAATTTCAAAATATCCCGCCTGATCCGGGCGGAAGTAACCGATGGTAAGGCCGAAACGCTCTGCCAGAGAAAGTTTCTCTTGCACCGTATCGTTCTGGTGCATGTCCTCCTCAAAGGCATCAGGACGATCCTTCCAAGTCTCGCGAATGAGGTGTCGTCGGTTGCTGGTGGCGTAGATGAGCACATTGTCCGGTTTCACCTCCAGGCCTCCCTCGATGACCGCCTTGAGGTACTTGTATTCCACCTCGAATTCTTCAAAGGACAGATCGTCCATATAGATGATGAAGCGGTAATTGCGATTCTTGATCTCCGCGATGATGCGGGACAGATATTTGAACTCATGCTTGTAAATCTCGATCATGCGAAGTCCCCGGTCATAATATTCATTAAGGATTGCCTTGATGCTCGTGGACTTTCCCGTGCCGGCGTCCCCGAAGAGCAGCACATTGTTGGCCTTCCGTCCGGAGACAAATGCTTCCGTATTGTCCTTGAGGCGCTGCTTCTGACTTTCGTAGCCGATGAGATCGGAGAGCCGCACATCTCCCGTGGTGGTAATGGGTTCCAGCATCTCCTTTCCCTCCTCCACCCTGAGGGAGACCCGGAATGCCTTGTTGAGGCCGAACATGCCGACACCGTACCTGGCATAGAAATCCGTGACGATGCGGTACATGTCCTCAACATCCTTCGCCCCCTCAATGGCAGCACTGAGTTCCTGTACCTTGTCGCTGACGCTCTTATTGTAGATCTGCTGCTTTTTCTCCACTGCCCGATACTGGCTGATCACAGAAAAACAGCTGAGTCCGAGGCACTGTTCCATTTCCGAGAAGTCGTAAGCGAAAAGCCGGCGGAAGATCTCCATGTCGTTTTTGGCAAAAACATTGACGCTGCCCTCATTGCCTCCCGTCTTTTCGCAAACCAGGGTGAAGGGTGTCTCGGTGGTCGCCAAAGAAAAGGCGAGTTATTTGTGCAAGAG
>CAMIWP010000189.1 GCA_946402475.1 uncultured Selenomonadaceae bacterium | reverse complement strand
GCGGTTCAAGCGAATCTTTACTGCCATCCAAATTCACCTCCTTAAAGTGGTATCCTCATCGGAACACCCGTCGACATCATTTTCCAAAGGGCAGTTTCAGGTTTCCCAAAGCTCCGAGACCGGGGAACCCGCCTTTCTTGCCACCCTTCATCTTCTTCATTTTTTTCATCATCTTCCGCATCTCGCTGAACTGTTTTAAGAGCTTGTTGACATCTTGCACCCTGGTGCCGCTGCCCAAGGCGATGCGCTTGCGGCGGCTGCCGTTAACGATGCTGATGTCGGCTCGCTCCTTTGGTGTCATCGATGTGATGATGGCCTCGATCTGCCGCATTTCCTTGCCATTGAGATCAATATCCTGTCCGGCCAGTTGTTTCTTGACACTGCCCATGCCCGGAATCATGCCGAGGATGGTATCCAAGGAGCCAAGTTTCTTCACCTGCTGCATCTGCGCCAAAAAATCATCCAACGTGAATTCGTCCTTGCGAAGCTTCTTCTCCAGTTTCTTGGCTTCCTCCATGTCGAAGGCAGCCTGTGCCTTTTCCACCAAGGAGAGAACATCTCCCATGCCGAGGATGCGCGAGGCCATACGATCCGGATAGAAAGGTTCCAAGGGCTCCAGCTTCTCTCCCATGCCCACGAACTTGATGGGACAGCCTGTGACCGCCTTGATGGAAAGGGCGGCGCCCCCTCGGGCATCGCCATCCATCTTCGTGAGGATGACTCCGTCCAGCCCAAGGCTCTCGTGGAAGCTCTGGGCCACATGGACGGACTCCTGTCCCGTCATGGCGTCTACCACCAGGAGAATCTCATGCGGCTTGATGCCGGACTTGATGTCCCGAAGCTCCTGCATGAGCTTTTCATCGATCTGCAGACGGCCTGCCGTATCCACGATGATGACATCATTCGCATGAGAAGACGCATAGGAAACAGATTCCTTCGCGATCGTCACCGCATCGTTCCCTGCCTCCATGGCGAATACCGGAATGTCCAGTTGTTCGCCGAGAACCTGCAATTGCTTGATGGCCGCCGGGCGATAGATGTCCGCAGCCACCAGAAGGGGCCGCTTTCCTTGCTTCTTGAGAGAGAGCCCCAACTTGCCCGCCGATGTGGTCTTGCCCGCGCCCTGAAGTCCCGCCATCATGATGATCGTCGGCGGCTGGGGACTCATGTTGATGCGACTTTGTGTTCCGCCCATGAGATCCGTGAGTTCCTCATCGACGATTTTCACCACAACTTGAGCCGGCGTCAGCGTCTCCATGATGTCCTGGCCGATAGACCGTTCCTTAACCCTCTTGATGAAATCCTTGACGACCTTGAAGTTCACATCGGCTTCCAAAAGCGCCATGCGCACTTCTCTCATGGCCTCGTTGACATCATCCTCCGTCAACTTGCCATGGCCCCGCAACTTCTTGAAGGTTTCTTGCAAACGCTCCGACAGACTCTCAAAAATCAATTCAATCCCCCCCGGCCTCTCTCTAAAAAGGAGGAAAGGCGCTTCAATACTTCATCGACCGCCTTCTCATTGTCGGGCCGCCGCAGGTTTCTTATCAAGCCGCTGATCTCGGCGAGTTCGGCTCTCTCGTGCCGATACCGCTCTACCAGTTTTAGCTTTTCTTCGTATTTCTCCATGGCTTTCTGAGAGCGATGAATGTTATCGTGAACCGCCTGACGGGAAATGCCCATTTCCTCTCCGATCTCCGCCAGGGAAAAATTCTCGAACAGGTACAGCTCCATGCATTTCTGCTGGTGCTCTGTGAGAAGCTCTCCGTAAAGGTCAAAAAGATCTGTACGGTAAAGAAGCTGTTCCATCATGGCGTTTCCCCTGTCTATCAAATAGTTTCCCTTGACGCCTCCGTATTATACATGGGGATCTCGGTACTGTCAAGCAAAAAAACTTGCGGGCTATCGCTATGATGCCGGAATCAGTTTTGCCTTTGGCAAAACTGGAACAACGGCGTTATGACGGGACGAGCCCGTCGAAACGCTTGAAGGGGAACCGCCAATTGGAAGATTTCGCCTGTGGCGAAATTGGAACAATTGCGTTATAATACAGGAGAATACCTACAAAATCAGGAGACGTCATCATGCAAAAAATCGCCATCTACGGCAAGGGCGGCATCGGAAAATCCACGGTGACCGGCAATCTCTCTGCGGCCTTTGCCCATCTTGGGAAAAAAGTCATACAGATTGGCTGCGACCCCAAGGCCGATTCTACCATCAACCTCCTCGGAGGCCATCCCATCACTTCCGTCATGGGCTACATGCGAGAACAGGATCGTCCCCCGGAACGACTGGAAGAAATCTCCCGCATCGGTTTCGGCGGGGTGCTCTGCATCGAGACTGGTGGTCCGACCCCCGGTTTGGGATGCGCCGGAAGGGGCATCATCGCTACCTTTAACATCTTGGAGGATTTGCAGCTCTTCCAATCCTTTCAGCCGGACGTGGTCCTCTACGATGTGCTGGGAGACGTGGTCTGCGGCGGCTTTGCCGCTCCCATCCGGGAAGGATATGCGGAAGATGTTCTCATCGTCACGTCCGGAGAGAAAATGGCGCTTTACGCAGCCAACAACATCGCTACGGCAGTGGAGAATTTCGCGGATCGCGGCTATGCAAAGGTGCGAGGCATCATCCTCAATCGCCGCAATATTCCCCAGGAAGAGGAAAAGGTCAAAAAATTTGCAGCGGAGCACCGTCTTTCCGTCATCGCCGACATCCCCCGCAGCGATGCCATCAACAACTTTGAGGATATCGGAAAAACCGTCATCGAGGGAGATCCTTCCCTCGACATCAGCAAGAGATTTCTGGAACTGGCCGTCGGCCTTTCCAAATAAACGCAAAAGCAGCCGAGGTCATTATGGAAAAACAGCCTTATTCCATCTCTGTCAAAGAACTTTACGCCGCCGGACGCGACAACATTCCAGAGGAACTTCGAACGGATACCCATCTCATTTTCAACTCCCCTGCAGCCCTGGATTTCAACTCCCCCGGCGCTCAAGGCTTTGGCGTCAAACGGGCCGGGCTCTCCATTCCCGGCTCCATCATGCTCCTCATCTCCCCGGGATGTTGCGGACGCAATACTGCGGCATTAAAAGCCCCGGGAAATTTTGGGGAACGGTTTGCCTACCTCCTTTTGGATGAGAACGATATCGTAACGGGACGCCATCTGGCGAAGATTCCCTCTGCCGTGCAGCTCTTCGTGGAAAGCAGGCCGAAGCCTCCCAGCGCCGTCATGCTCTGCATCACCTGTGTCGATGCCCTTCTCGGCACGGACATGGAACGGATCTGCCGTCAAGCAGGGGAAATCGTTCACCTTCCCGTCCTGCCCTGTTATATGTACGCCTTGACCCGCGAAAGCCATCGTCCTCCCATGGTAGCTGTCCGCGAAACCGTCTACTCCCTGCTCCGCCCTGGAAAGAAGCAATCCAATGCGGCAAATCTTCTGGGCTACTTTGCTCCTTTGGAGGATGATTCCGAGCTTTATCCTCTCCTTCGCCGCATGGGCCTTCGCCATATTCGCGAGCTTTCC
>CAMIWP010000188.1 GCA_946402475.1 uncultured Selenomonadaceae bacterium | reverse complement strand
CCAGCCAGTCCACCGAAAACGGCGATGAGGACATCCCAAACGGTGGGTTCCGTCCTCGCCAAAAGTTCCGATGATGCAGTATCGATGGGGGAAAGAGCAAAGTACAAAGCAGAGGTCAGTACCGAGAGAATGACTTGAAAAAGGAGTTTCAAGAAAGACTCTTTGACATAACCGCTGTCATAAGTTGCCATTCCGTAGCCGATGGACATGATGACACCCATCAGGGGAGAAATGAGCATAGCACCGATGATAACGGCAGTGCTGTTCATATTGAGCCCGATGGAAGCAATGAAAATGGCCAGAATCAAAATGCACATATTGGTACCCTTGAGGGTACCTCCGGAACGGATGCGCTCCGCAATCTCTTCCATGGATGCGCGGTCTTTTTGCAAATCAAACAAGTCTGCCAGAATTGTTTTGAGCATGTTGTCCATATAGACTTCCCTTCTAACGCAATTGTTCAGGATTTCGCAAAGCGAAATCCTGAACAATTGCTATGGATAGGAACGAGGCAGAACACTGGGATTTTACTCTCGTTCATTTGAACTCCACAAATTCGTCAATGCGCGCCCCGCCCTTGATCATGGGTTCCACGAAGCTCCTCCACACGTTCATGACGATGACCCTCGGCTCATCCTCGGCCTCCATGGCTTTTCGGAAGGCTTCGGCAAATTCCTCCTGCGTCGACACGGCCTCGGCGGCAATGCCAAAGCTCTTGGCATAGGCCACATAGTCCATGGCATAGTCAAGTTCGCAGGCGATATAGCGCTCGCCGTACATGACCTTCTGAAGCTGCCGTATCATGCCAAGGCTCGTATTGTTCACGATGATGGAGATCACGGGGAGCTTCAATCGAGCGATGGTATAGTATTCGTTGCCGGTCATCTTGATGCCCCCATCCCCGGCCACGTGGACAACCCGGCGTCCCTTTCCGTAGTACTTCTGCGCGCCCATGGCGGCGGGAAGTCCGAATCCCATGGTGCCCAGCCCGCCGGAGGTCAGCCATGTGCGGGGCTCCTCGATGCGGAGATGGAGGGCGGCCCACATCTGATGCTGTCCCACATCCGTGGCAAAGGCGAAGGGCTTGCCCGCCACAGCCTTCGCCACTTGGTTCATGGCCCAGGGAACCGTCAGACGATCCACATGATAATCGTAGTCATACTCATCCTCCCAGGACCGGATCTGCTGCCACCACTCCTCGTGGTCGCTCCCCGGTTCGTGCCGCATGAGCAACTTCAGGATGGTCTGCATGTTCCCCGCCAGTCCGAGGCTCCCGGCAACATTCTTGTCGATCTCCGCCGGGTCGATGTCAATGTGGATGAACTTCGTGTCCGAAGTGTACTTGCTCAGGGACCCCGTCTGCCGATCCCCGAAGCGGCTGCCGATGGCGATGACGAGATCTGCCGCCGCCACAGCGTGATTGGCCGCCTTCTTTCCATGCATGCCCGCAAATCCCAAGGACTGGGGATGGGAACGGGGAATCGCCCCAAGGCCCATCAGTGTGTGAACCACCGGCAGATGGAATTTTTCCACAAAGGCCTGAACCTCCATCGATGCTCCTGCGGACACGACACCGCCCCCGGCGATGACCACCGGCCGCTTTGCCTTCGCCACCTCCTCCGCCGCCTCTGCCGCGCAGATGAGAAAATCCGCGTCCGGTTTTCCCGGTTTTTTCTCCACAAGCTCCATGGGCTCGTAATCCACGTTCATGAAGAAAAGATCCCGGGGAATGTCGATGAGCACAGGCCCGGGGCGTCCTGACCTCGCTATGTCGAAAGCCTGGCGGATGGTGGGCACCAGCTGCCTCGGATCCTTCACCTTGAAATTGTGCTTGGTCACCGGCATGGTCACATCCAGGATATCCGTTTCCTGGAAAGCATCCCGTCCCAAAAGGGTGGTGTCCACCTGTCCCGTCAGGGCCACCACCGGGATGGAATCCATGAATGCCGTGGCAAGCCCCGTCACAAGATTCGTGGCCCCCGGGCCGGAGGTCGCGATGCAGACCCCCACCTTCCCCGAGGCGCGGGCATAACCATCCGCTGCATGGGCCGCATTCTGCTCATGCGTCACGAGAACCTGCTCGATTCTCTTTTCCTCGTACAGGGCATCGTAAAGGGGCAATATCATGCCCCCGGGATAGCCAAAGAGCACCTCCACACCCTGCTCGCGGAGGCACTGCACCACAGCCTGAGAACCCTTCATGTAAGCCACTCCCCCACTCATACTCTATCGCAGATCACCTTGGTGGCCTCTGCCGTGCCGATTTTCTGGAAGCCATCCTTCCAGAGGTCGGGTGTGCGGAAGCCGTCCGCCAGTGCCCTGTCCACAGCCATTTCGATGTCCTTTGCCGCCGCTTCCTCATGGAGGGAATAGCGAAGAAGCATGGCTGCGGAAAGGATCGTGCCCATGGGATTGGCAATGCCCTTTCCCGCGATGTCCGGGGCAGAGCCGTGGATGGGCTCGTAGAGGCTGGTGCACTGTCCGATGCTGGCCGAGGGCATCATGCCGATGGAGCCTCCCACCACGGCCGCCTCGTCGCTGAGAATATCGCCGAAGAGATTTCCCGTCACGATGACATCGAACTGGGTGGGACGGATCGCCAGCTGCATGGCGCAATTATCCACGTAGAGATTTCCAAGCTCCACGTCGGGATAGCTTTCCGACACCTTTGCCACCGTGCGCCTCCAAAGGCGGGATGTGGCGAGGACGTTCGCCTTGTCCACGGAAGTCACCTTTCCTCGGCGGAGTTTCGCCGTCTCAAAAGCCAGCTTTGCGATGCGCTCCACCTCGGGAACAGAGTAATTTTCCAGATCCCAGGCCCGCTCGTTCCCATCCTTGATCTCCGATTCGCACCGTTCCCCAAAATAGATGCCTCCGACCAGTTCCCGCACGATGACGAGATCTACCCCCCGCACCAGTTCCGGCTTTAAGGGAGAGTACTCCACCAGGGCATCCGCCACCTTCACGGGACGGAGATTCGCATAGAGGCCCAACCCCTTCCGAAGGCCCAGGATAGCCTTTTCCGGGCGCAGGGATGGATCTACGTCATCCCATTTGTCTCCCCCCACGGCGCCGAACAGCACCCCGTCTGCCGCCTTGCAGGCCGCAAGGGTTGCATCCGGGAGAGGCGTGCCAAATTTGTCGTAGGCCGTCCCCCCCGCGTCATGATATTCGTATTCCAAGCCGAGACCGTATTTCTCATCGACTTTTTTCAGTACCGCCACGGCGGATTCCGTGATCTCCACGCCGATTCCGTCGCCGGGGATCACCACGATTTTCTTTGCCATACCTTCACTTCCCGCAATGTTTATTTGTTCTTGATGTAGTTGATCAGACCGCCGGCCTTTGCGATTTCCTGCACGAAACCCGGCAGCGGATGGGCGTGGAACACATCTCCCGTGGTGAGGTTCTCGATGGTTCCCGTGGAAGTGTCCACCCGAAGGCGATCCTCCGCTTTGATCTTTTCCACATCGTCGCCGATCTCCATGAGGGGCAGGCCGATGTTGATGCCGTTGCGGTAAAAGATGCGGGCAAAGCTGGCCG